>VMCJ01000031.1 GCA_008081395.1 Rhodospirillales bacterium
CAACTTTTAGACCAAGGTCCCATAGCAGGTAGAGCATATGCTCTACCATTTGCTCCACCCGGGATGCCCTCTTGTAAGGAGTAAGGAACAGAAGGTCGATATCGGAGAAGGGTGCCAACAAGCCACGGCCGTAACCGCCCACAGCAATTACAGCAAAACGCTCCCCTGTCGTTGGATTAGCGGCAGGAAAAACATGCTTGTTAGCATGGTTAAGTAAGGCGGTGATAACAGCATCCATTGCAGCCGAACGCTCACCCATTACTTTTAGTGCTGGTTCTCCTTCAACAAACATTTGCTCTAGCTCCTTAGCTGCAATGGCTAAGTTTTTTTTAGCTAAAGCTAGAACCTCCTTTCGGGCTTCACCGCCGAGGTCATCCATGCCAGACAGGTCACCAAGTTTCTCTGATATGAGAGCAGTTGCGCCCATTAGTGCCAATCCTTCATCATGAACTATAGTGTGATAGCACAACAATCTTGGGCATATGGATATTTAAAGTGGGGAAATCAAATATGACTGACGCTGTTCTGATAACGCAAATGAATATTCCAGTTGAAATGGAAGCCGAGTTCAATGATTGGTACACGAACGAACACGTGGCAGAACGCGTTGATTTGCCAGGATTTAAATCTGCATTTCGTTTTGTGGCAGCTGATGCATCCCCAAAATACTTTGCGTACTACGAAACCGAGAGCATAGATTCTCTGACAACGCCAACCTACAAGGCGATTTTGGCCGACCAGAGTGATTGGTCAAAAAAGGTAATGGCAAAATTTCGTGACTTTGGGCGATTTTGTGGCCCTTTAATCTGTCGAGTTGGTAGAGGGCACGGAGCCAATGCTCTGGTAGTGCGCGCAAAAGGTGGAGATAAATTGACCACTTTGCTGACAGAAATTTTAAATACTTCGATAGATGTTCCGCTTGCTGTAACTGGTTATCTCTGGCGTGCTGATGCCGAGGCAACTGGAGATACAAACGTCACTGGACAGCACATTATGGTTATTGAGGCACTTGATGAGGAAACCTTACGCGACATTGCTGCGAACCAATTACGCCCATCAGTGTTTGCAGGTCTAAGCTCTGAAAAGGATCTGAATGTTGGGTTTTATCGCCTAATTTCATTTATGGAACGCTAGGAAGTCTTCGGATTCCCGCTGCCCCAGTCAGTAATTTTCTTCTTAGGCTACGGAACCCGTAGCCTTCAAGGCCATTGTCTCGTCATGGGATAGACCTAACCAATCGGCAAGTATCTCCTCTGTATGCTCACCAATCTTTGGATTGGGCCGCCATGTTGGACGAGGCGAACCATGAAAACGGAGGGGTGAACCAGGAACTGTGGCTTCCCCTAATTCATCATCAGTGATGTCAAAAAGAGCTCCACGCTCATGCAAAGGCACATCTTTGATAACCTCGGGCATTTCACGAACGGGTGCTGCGGGCACTCGTTGCTCTTTACATATACGAGCAACTTCGTATTTCGATAATTTTGCTGTCCATGATCCAATAATAGAGTCTACCTCTGCTTCGCGTTGCGCTCTATCTGGACCAAGCTGATAACGTGGATCATCCGCAAGATCGGGAAGACCGGCTGCCTTAACCAGAGATTGCCAATGGCTGTCACGCACCACAATAATTGCGACATGACCATCGGCGCAGGGGTAAACATTATATGGTGCACCCGTTCCTGCGGGATGGTTATTGCCACGACGGGGTGGTTGAGAACCTCCAGCCATTTGCATAGCAGTGAAAGAAGTGGCAAGCGCTGTAAGTGCAGTTTCCTGCATTGCCACCTCTACAACTCGTCCCTTTCCAGAAATTGAGCGCTCATAAAGCGCTGTTACCAAAGCACTGTACAGGTGTACCCCACCTAGAAAATCAACAACTGCTAGGCCTGCTTTAAGTGGAGGACCGTCAGAGGGGCCATTTATACTCATTATTCCCGAGTACGCCTGTATCGTAAGATCCATAGCTAAGTTATTCATGTCTGGCCCCCAAGCACCGTACCCAGTTGAAGAGCCATAAATTAAGCGCGGATTATGCTGAAGCAGGGTCGCGGACCCAAGTCCTAAACGCTCCATGGCGCCTGGTGCAAAATTTTCCAAAAGCACATCAGATTTTTTAACAAGATCTAGGAATACCGCGCGTCCTTTATTAGATTTCAAATCAATAGCTACGCCTCGCTTCCCAGCATTAAGCATCACATGAGCCAACGGTGTTTTACCGCCACCGCGAGACCTAAGCGCCTCTCCTTCTAATGGCTCAACCTTTACAACATCGGCTCCTGCTTGTGCCATCAGCATTCCTGCATAAGGCCCGTTGTACACCTGGCCCATATCAAGCACTTTCACTCCCTTGAGTGGCCAGGTGCCAGCATCATCGAACGGAGCATTCATCATCGGAGACCAGCCCCTAAAATATCACGAGCAATTACATGTTTTTGAACTTCGCTAGGTCCTTCACCAATGCGTCTAATTCGCATTTCCCGGAACCAGCGCTCAAATGGGAGGTCTTTTGCAACCCCAAGACCACCATGAATTTGCATAGACCGATCAACAACACGGAAGGAACTCTCTGCTGCCACATACTTCGCAATTGCCGCCTCTGTCCGAAATGGTACTCCGGCGTCGGCCTTAGCAGCTGCCTCAAGACACATTAAACGGGCTTGACGGATATCAATTTCATTCTCGACCAACATCCACTGGATGCCCTGTCGCGAAGCTAATGTAGCACCAAAGGTTTCTCTAATTTTCGAGTATTCAATCGCACGTTCGTGAGCAGCAATTGCAACAGACACACAAGCAGCTGCATATGGAATACGCTGACGGGATAGGCGGTCATTTGCGATCGCAAAGCCACCCCCCTCCTCACCTAAAATATTCTCATGCGGGACGCGCATATCCTCGAACTGCAGCTCAGTTGCATAACGAGATGAACGAAGGGTGTGCACAATGCGCCGAACGTGGAAACCTGGTGTATCCGCATCGACAATAAAACACGTGACACCCCCACGGCCTTTACTTGGATCAGTCCTGGCAAAAACTAGGCCATAGTCCGCTTTGTCAGCCCCACTAATCCATAGCTTTTGACCATTAATAATCCAGTCGTCTCCATCACGCACCGCCCTAGTCTGGATCGCACGTGCAGGATCAGAGCCACCGGAGGGTTCAGACAGACCAAAGAAGACTTTCTTCTCACCACGAAGCATCGGGTACAAATATTTTTCTTTTTGTGCGTCTGTCGCCTCAAAAAGCTGAGCTTGGCTAGCACCACCAAAAACATTGTAACTTGGGGCATAAAGGCCAGCCCGATGTTGCGAAATTTCAAAAGCGATCAGCGTCCTGGTTAGCAAGTTGATGTCTGGGCCACCAAATTCAGGTGGAGTATCAAGGCCAAAGAGGCCCATATCCTTTGTTATCTGACTGAGGCGAGTAAAATCCTCCGGTTCCAGCTCATCAGCATCAGGATCGAGTTTATCTTCTAGTGGTAAAATTTCTTCCCTAACAAATCGACGACACATGTCGACTATCATTTTTTGCTCTTCGCTGAGTTCAAAATCCATTGGTGCGCTGATCCTTGTGCTTTAATGATTTAATCCTAGGGCAACTTTAAAATTTGGTCAGCCCCCTAAAGCGTCTGAACCGGAAGTTTGATTTTCTAAATACTAAATAAAAAAAGTCCGGGCCTGACGACCCGGACTCTAAACATCATATGATGATGATTTTTACTGGAAGAGTGGGAGGTACTTTTTAGCTTCGTCTAGTACTTCCTGATATTGCGCCTGAGCCTTATCGGGCCCGACATAAACAACATCCTCACCTATCTTACCAATCAACTTAGAAACTGCTTTATTTTTTAGCAGCTCGCCAATCTTTTCACCCATCATTTTGACCTGATCATCCGGAGTATCAGGATGCATCGCCACAAAACGAGGAGGGTTGAAAGGCTTTAAACCAAGAGATTTAGCATTTGGAACACCTGCAAGAGCTTTTTGAGCTGATTTTGGGTAATCCAAGTCAGTAGAATTCACGATTATTGCATGGTCCTTTGCAAGGCCAGTTGCTGTTGAAGTGGTAACATTCACAAGGGCAATATGACCACCAAGATAATCGTTTACCGCCTTACCTGTGCCACTGTAGGGAACCAGAATGACGCGATTTTCAAGCCCTAGCTGAGCTAAAAGGCTAGCCGGCCCTAAAAGCTGGGTCATGGTACCGCCAATACTGAGCTTCTTGTTATTCTTATCTTTAAGATAAGCTACAAGTCCTTCCCAGGTACTGTATGGCTTATCTTTAGGTCCAACTAAAGTCGGCTTCATAATTGAATAATACGCAGGCACCTTAATATTAGCCGGATCATATGGAGGTTTTTTCTCCATCAATGCAGCCATAACTGGCGTGGGACTGGCTAAAAGGATTGAATGGCCGTCAGCCTTTCCGTCCATCATATACTTCCAGCCGATGGTTCCGCTTGCCCCACCTCTATTTTGGACGTGCATACCATGGCCAAATACATCAAATGCGCCCGATGACATCACCCGAGCCCACCGATCAGTTCCTCCACCGGCACCAAAAGGCACAATGGTTTTGACAGTTGTAGATGGATAGCTATCAGCAAATGACAGGCTTGGAGCCGTCATTGCTAAAGTAGTGGCACCAGCTAAGGCAAGAGCTGATCTTGTTAAAAATTTCATAAACTTCTTTCCTCCATGTTCTAGTGAGGGTCGTGACATTTATGCCCTCAGTTAGCCATTGGAACGATTGGCAGAGTCTTTTTCATCCTCTGCCATTTGTTCCTCCGACATCTCGATCATTCGCTCGGAAATTCGGAGCCGAGACGAAATGTAAGTTAATAATACGACGCCAATAGCCAGCCCAATGGCGAGTGGGCTATTCATCAACGTAGCGAACCAATCACCTTCATTGATAAGCAATCCCCGTCGAAGGTTTTCTTCTGCCTGAGGCGCCAACAAGAATGTAATGATCAAAGGAGCTTCTGGAATGCGGAAAGTTCGCATAAAAAGTCCAACGACGCCAAAGAACAGCATGATCAGTACATCGTATGGATTATTTTCATAGGAATATGCTCCTATGACCGCCATCAACATAACAATCGGCACTAAAAGCGGCGCTGGTAATTCTCCCAGCTTTGCATAGACAAATGCAAAAATCCGTCCAATGCCTAGATTGAAAATATTACCAAGCAACAAGACTAAAAACAGCGAGTAAATGAGTGCTGGATAAAGCTCAAACATACGCGGCCCAGGAGTAGCACCTTGCAACATAAGCGCTGCTCCAAGCAACGCGGCGACTGCACTTCCCGGAATGCCAAAGGCTAGTAGCGGTACAAGAGTTGGCCCCACAGTTGCATTATTTCCTGCCTCTGCTGCAGCCACACCCTCGATCTTTCCTGTACCTATTTTTTTGTGCGGCGATACTTGCTTTGCAATTCCATAAGACAAAAAGGCTCCTACCGTAGACCCTAATCCTGGGAGCATTCCAACAAAGGTCCCGACGCCAAGTCCAATCGACATTTCTTTCCAGCAGGAGAGATATTCGCGGAATGAGAGGCCTTCCCCTCCCATAGAGAATAAGCCTTTCAGGGTTCCACCTAAGCGCTGGGCTTTTTGTTTAACACTCGAAAGTTCTACGATCTTTTCAAGCATCGCACCCATTGCAAAGATACCAACAACCAACGGAATTAAGTGCACCCCATCAGCCAGCCACCAGAGATCAAAGGTATTTCGCGGAATTGAAGAGACAGGATCTGCGCCCACAGTCCCAATGAATAACCCAAGAGCTGCGGATAGCATTCCTTTTGCAAAATGTGCGCCCGATAGAGCGCCTAACAGGCAAACGGCCAGCACCATCAGCCAGAAACGTTCAGAAGGTCCAAATTGCAGCGCTACCAAAGCCAGCATCGGTGCGATCAATATGGTAATAACATCTGAGAGAAAATCTGCTGTTACAGATGCGTAAAGTGCGGTTAATAATGCTTTTTTTCCTTTTCCACGCCGCATTAGCTTGTGGCCGTCAAACACGGTTGCTGCGGCTTCTGACGTGCCAGGCGTGGCAAAGCTTATTGCTGAAATTGATCCTCCGTAAATTGCCCCTTTATAAAGGCCAATTAGAAGTCCTAAAGCGGCAGCCTGGTCCATAGTAAAAGTAAGGGGAAGCATCAGGGCAACACCGGTCGTTGCTGTAAGGCCTGGCATCGCGCCAACACCAACACCAATCGTTACACCAATCGCTAACCAAAGCATCGTGTTGAATGTGAAGACCATAGATATGGCCTGTTGGAGTGCATCAAAATCTATCATTTTGCGTAACCCCGGCCTCTAGAAAAACATGCTTGGCAATTCAATGCCAATCAATTTGAAAAGAAAGAAAATTACACAACCGACAATAACCCCTGAGACGATCGCGGATGAAACTGGCCGGACACCCAGCATATAAGTGGAAAACGCCAAAAAGATTGGCGAAATAATCAGAAAATCTATGTTCCACGCTAAGTAAAAATAAGCGTAGCATATAACTAGAACAAGCAATGCTCTGAGCCAATGCTTAGCCCTTAATCCTAGTATTTCGGGGGTTGTATCATCTTTAAACCGGTCAAATATCATCACAACGCTACAGATAAGCATCGCTAGCGCTGCCACCACCGTGAAAAAACCAAGACGAAATCCGTCCCGCTGAGTTTGATAGACCCAATCTTGCGAGAAGAGATACCCAAGCAGGACTAGAAAAAATATCGTCATGCACGTGGCAACGCCACGGTTAGTTTTAACCCAAGGGGTCTTGGTGTTATCAGAGGCCATAATGACCCATCTCCAAATATAAACACAAATATAGAGATTTGTGCCGTTTACAATTAATCAAAAGCTGACATTTTTTGGCGACTGACGCAACAATCTATTTATTAATTTAATTAATATTTTTTATTTATAAATATAAAAATTTTTATACTTATCAAAAGTATTTTTATTTATTTACTATACTATAAACGTAATAAATTTATTTTTCTAATTTAAATATTAATTGATTATTATAAATAATAGAAAATAAAAAATTTCCTACAATTAGATGGTTCTAGTAATACGTTTGTTAATGAGCTTCCGCCCAGGTTTTGGCAACACCAGTCTCAACGAGCAATGGAACAGAGAGACTAACAGCAGACTCCATGACCTCACGCACAACTCTGGCAGTTTGCTCTACCTCACTATCAGGGGCTTCAAATAACAATTCGTCATGCACCTGTAGGATCATTTTCGCCGCCAAACCCGCACGATCAAGCGCATCCTGCATCTTGGCCATAGCAATTTTGATGATGTCCGCTGCCGCCCCCTGAAGTGGAGCATTTATAGCCGCTCTCTCCTGGAATCCTCTTCTTGCTGGGTTCTTGTCAGCAATTCCTGGAGTCCATATTCGCCTACCAAAGCAGGTTGTTACGAAACCATGCTCATGAGCGAAAGACTTAGCCCTATCCATGTAGGCCTTAACCCCAGGGTATCGGTCGAAGTAAGCTTCTATAAAATCTCGTGCATCTCCCTGTGGAACGCCAAGTTGGCGAGCTAAACCAAAGGCACTAATTCCATAAATAATACCAAAATTTATTGCCTTTGCCTTTCTCCTGAGATCTGGATCGATTGACTCCGGCTCACCTCCAAACACAAGGGCAGCCGTCGAAGCATGAATATCAACACCTTCAGAAAAGGCATTCTTAAGTTCCAAAATATCAGCCACGTGTGCCAAAAGCCGTAATTCAATTTGCGAGTAGTCAGCCGATATAAGCATTGAACCTTTTGAGGCAACAAAAGCACTTCGAAGTTTTCTGCCTTCTTCGGTCCGAATAGGAATGTTTTGTAGGTTTGGGTCACTAGACGAAAGCCGCCCAGTGGCTGCACCTGTCATAGCAAATGAGGTGTGAATGCGCCCCGTAGTTGGATTGATATACGTTTGTAACGCATCAGCATAAGTTGATTTAAGCTTTTGAATTTGCCGCCAATCCAAAACCTGCGTTGGCAATTCATGGCCCTCCGCAGCTAGACTTTCTAAAACATTTGAGTCTGTTGACCAGGCTCCCGTTTTACCCTTTTTGCCGCCCTTTAGCCCCATTTCATCGAAGAGTATCTCTCCTAATTGCTTGGGACTTCCAACATTAAATTCTCGACCAGCCAGCTTATGAATTTGAGCTTCAAGAGAAATAAGGCGCAACCCAAAATCGGATGAAAGTTGTTCAAGCCGCGCTTTGTCAACGAGAACACCCTCTGCTTCCATTGAGGCTAAAACTGGCGCTAATGGACGCTCAATCCCCTCATAAACAAAAGCCAACCTGTCTTTTATAAGACGTGGCTTAAGCAGCTGATAAAGCCTCAAGGTCACATCCGCATCTTCGGCAGCATAGGACAGAGCCTTGTCTACGGGAACTTGGTCAAAGCTAACCTGATCCTTCCCTTTACCGGCCACGTCCGTGAATTTAATTGTTTCATAATCAAGGTGAAAGCGGGCCAACTCATCCATGCCATGGCCATGTAACCCGGCATCTAAGACAAAGGAAAGCAGCATAACATCATCTATTGGACTTAGATTAATGCCATGCTTAGCGAGAATACCCATGTCATATTTTAAATTTTGGCCAACCTTTAGCACGGAAGAGTCTTCGAAGAGTTCCCTGAGCTTAGGCATTGCAATAGAGAGGGGTATTTGATCAGGAAGTTCAGAAAGCTCACCTCCGAGATTAAGCTCACCCTCAGGCAAAGGACCACGATGTCCAAGTGGGATGTAACAGGCTCTTCCAGGAGACAATGCTAGACTAACGCCGACAAGACTGGCCTGTTGTGCATCGAGGGAGGTTGTCTCTGTATCGACGGCAATCAGATGCTGTGCGCGGGCTGCAGCAATCCATTCATCGAGCGCCGCCTCTGTTTGAATAAGTTCATAATTATTTTCAACTGGTTCAGGGTCTCTGGGCTCAGCGACTTCAATCTTTCCTTCACCTGCAAGAAAAGCCTCGACCTTGGAAAATATTGAATTGAAACCCTGTCTTTTTAAGAAATCTAAGAGCACCTGAGGCTCGGGCTCTCGCTTAGCCATATCGGCAAGACTTGCTTCAACAGGAGAATGGTCATCTAGCGTCACTAGTTTCCGAGAAATTCTGGCCTGTTCAGCGAAGTCGATTAAATTCTGCCGACGCTTAGGCTGCTTGATTTCACCAGCACGCTCCAACAAGGTTTCTAAATCACCAAACTCATTGATGAGTAAAGCAGCTGTCTTTATGCCAATACCAGGCACCCCAGGGACGTTATCCGTACTGTCACCAGCCAACGACTGAACTTCCACAACCTTGTTTGGACTAACACCAAATTTTTCAACAACTTCAGCGCTCCCAATCATGGTCATTTTCATTGGATCAAGCATTTGCACTTGATCACCAACCAATTGCATGAGGTCTTTATCGGAAGAAACGATGGTAACTTTAGCGCCTGCCTCTCGCCCCATCCGAGCATAGGTGGCAATTAAATCATCAGCTTCGTAACCAGGAAGCTCCAGAGCTGGCAGTCCATACGCTCGGGTGGCTTCTCGAACGATTTCAAACTGGGGAACGAGTTCTTCAGGAGGAGCATCCCGATTAGCTTTGTAATCGGCATATATCTCATTCCTAAATGTTGTTCGAGCGGTGTCGAAGATGACCGCTATGCAATCAGCATCAGCGGTATCGATCATCTTCATGAGCATATTACAAAAGCCAAACACGGCGTTCACAGGCGTGCCATCCTGGCGGCTCATCGGTGGTAAGGCGTGGAATGCTCTAAAAATAAAGCCCGACCCGTCAATGAGATAAACGTGACGCGGAGCGTCGCTCTTACTCGATGCTCCGACACTAGTCACTTTATACTCCCTGCTTTACTTTTGGCATGACCTCTTCCGCCATCATTTGCATACAATCCATAGCTACGGATTTTTCCATACCTGCCCATTCCATAGATAAAATGAGATGGTTAACTCCAAGTTTTTTATTAATCGTAATCATCTGCTCAGCGACTTCATCTGGTGAGCCGATTAAAAAACGGTCTCCAACGATGGCATCCAGGCCACCCGCGAGGGACTCATCCTCAGGCATATCATCGTCTTGTCCCCATGAATGATAAGCCGCGTACTTCTTGGCAACGAACGGGCCAGCAAGCCTAAGCGCCTCTTCCTTTGTTTTCGCTACAAATGCTTCCCGCCGCATAGGCAATTCAGTTGGAAAGTCCTTACCAGCCTCATCTAAAAAGCCTCTGTAAACATCAAGCTGACGCGCTGTTGTTTCGAGAGTATTGTGAGGATTGATGTACCAACAATCTCCATGCTCAGCAGCTCGTTTAAGCGCAACGTCGGCATTAGCACCGATCCAGATCGGTGGGTTAGGCTTTTGAATGGGCTTGGGCCAACACACAGCCTCATCGAGCTCAAAATGCGTACCCTTCATTGATACTTTATCTTCAGACCACAACCTCTTGATTGCAATCAGATTTTCTGTCGTTCGCCGTCCACGTTCCTTACGGCTTGTGCCAAATGCTTTGAACTCAACATCGCGATAACCTAAACCAACACCAAAGATCAGGCGCCCCTTAGAAAGAATATCAATTGTTGCAAGTTGCTCCGCCATATCTAATGGCTTTTGCAGAGGCAGCAGGACTATGCCTGCGTTCAATCTAGCGCGCTTCACTTCGCCACTAAGGCGTGCGAGCACAGGAAACTGCTGAAGGGCTTGAAAATCATCAGTAGAAAAATGAGACCCTTTGGTAATTGATGCATATCCAAGACGGTCTGCAAAGCACGCCTGCTCAATCATTTCATCAGCTTTAGCCGCCATGTCCGCCCCGTGCTCATACTGACCCCGAAGCATTACACCCAACTGGAATTCCATTTTACCCATCCTCTCCGATGTGTTTTACGACCGTTGAAACTCTTATATCCTAAAACCGAAATGCTTAACCATCAGATCAAACTGCCCATCAACCATTTCAAGGCCTGTCTGACAAATACAGCCCTTCTCTTTGGCTTTCTTAAGCCAGGGAGTATCTGCTGGGTTAGTGACAACATCTGCCACTAAAGCTGCCGGCCGAATGCCCTCAAGGCTTGCAGGCATTTTGCTATCTCCGTTCATGCCAACCGGTGATGCATTTACAACAATATCTAAGGTTTGCATGTCAGCGACCGCGGCTTTTATTGCAACCTTCGGGAAGATTTGTGATAGCCGAAGCTGCAATGCCTCAGCACGCCCAGCTGCAGAATCAGTAATATTTAAGTGGCTAATTCCTGCTTCTGCCAGTGCATGAGCAATAGCCGAGCCAGCACCGCCTACGCCAATTACAAATGCAGACTTTCCTTCTGGATCCACACCGTGACGACGCATTGCCTCCACACAACCAAGCCCGTCGGTCATATCCCCAACAAGACGGCCATCTTGCTCGCGTCGTATTAAATTAACGGCACCAAGAAAGGCTGCCCGACTTGAAAGCTCATCACATGCTGAAGCTGCACGCTGTTTGTGAGGTACTGTAGCAATATATCCCAGCGCATTAGCCATCCCACGAACTGACTGAATGAAAGTATCTGCGGCTTCATTTTCCAGCTCTAAAGCTGCCATCACACAGTCAATCGACCTTTCCTCAAAAAATCGATTAAACACCATAGGTGCTTTCACTTGCTCAACCGGACGGCCAATAATTGGAAGCACAGACGTCTGTCCCGAGATTTCTATGCGCCTCAAAACTTTCCCTTTCCACCAGACACAGCAGTTAATTTAAACCTTGTTATCAGTTAGGTTTTGGACGATGAATGGACCAATCTGCAACACGCTCATAAGCGCGAGCTACGCGGTAAACTGTTGCCTCATCGAAGGCTTTACCAACTACTTGCATCGATAATGGCAAGCCCTCGCTTGAAAAACCAGTTGGAATTGCTAGAGCTGGCACACCGAGCAAATTAAATGGTGTACGTGCCTGGCGGCCATATGTGCGGCCCACTTCCGCTTCGTCGTCTATACGACAGGCTGGATCCATAGAAGATGCACAAATGATCACATCAACTTCTGACATCAGGCGCTTGAAATGCTCACGATAAATAGCCCGTCGACGCAAAGCATCAACATAATCTGCAGCACCCATAAAAGCTCCTGGGAGGATACGATCTCGGGTTGCCTTCGCATAGTCTTCAGGTCGCTCAGCTAACCATTTACGATGAATAGAGTAAGCCTCCGATAACAAGACAATGCGATTAGCAGCAGCAAGTTCCGAAAGAGGGACGAAAGAAACATCCCTGACTTCCGCCCCTTCATTTTTTAAGACATCAACTGCATCGTCTAGGGACTTTGCCATTTGCTCATGCGCCGGAGAATCAACTTCATGGAAATGTCTCAGATACCCTATCTTTAAACCCTTAACTCCATCCTCGATTTTTACTGTAAAGTCAGGCACTGCAGCATTTGCAGATGCTGGATCACGTTGATCTGACCCTGAGATTGCCTGCAACATCAGGGCATTATCAACGACTGTTCTAGTCATCGGCCCAATGTGGTCTAAGCTGAAGGATAATGGGAATACGCCTGCTCGACTAACCCTGCCGTATGTAGCTTTCATGCCAACAATCCCGCAACATGAAGCTGGATTGCGCACACTTCCACCAGTATCTGTGCCAATAGCCATGGGCAGCATACCTGCCGCAACTGCCGCACCAGATCCCGACGAAGAACCTCCCGGATGGTGGTTAGGGTTCCAAGGATTTCGAGCTGGCGGCCATGGCAAGTCAAATGCAGGACCTCCAAGCGCAAACTCATGGGTCGAAAGTTTACCCATAAGAATTGCACCAGCAGCCTTCAGTTTAGCCGCAACGGTTGCGTCCCTTTGTGGGATATTGTCGGCAAGTATTTTTGAATGGCAGGTAGTTCTGAGACCCGCTGTATCAACTATATCTTTGAGGCCGAATGGAACACCATGAAGAGGACCCAGCTTTCTTCCGCCAAAAATTGCTTTTTCTGCCGCCTGTGCTGCAGCAATAGCTTTGTCAGCATCTTTAAGGAGATAGGCGTTTAGCTTTGTATCTAATTCCTCAGCCCTGCGAAGGAGCGCTTCCGTAAGTTCAACTGGAGACAACTTTTTAAGGGCTATTTTCTCGCTAGCATCGGCGATTGACAAAAAGCCAAGATCTTCGTCATTCATGATGCGAGATCCGCCTTGTAAATAAGAGCAGGCTCATCTGAGGGATTTAGGTCTTTAGGCATAGCGCCGATAAGTCGTGCCGCGTCAGCACTAGCACGCTCTATCAATGTTTGATCCAAAGCATTTGCTTTTTTTAAATCCCTGTTGATCTCAGACATGACTTACACATTCCTATCTTTTCTATTCGCTACAGTATCAGACTCTAAATGATGTTATGTCTACCCGCGTGATTGGGCCGCAATTGCCTTTCATATCTGCCGAAATATCTTTGGGAATTAAATCTGGTTCTTTTGTCTTGAGGAAAAGAATGACTGACAGTCTGGCGTCAACCAAACAACTATCAGCCGCCCTTGCCGGAGCTGAAAAAGTTTTAACCACCGCTGAAGAACGGGTGAACTTAAAACTTAGAAATAGTTCAGGGAAAATCGATGCCGCTTTGCTAGAGCAAGAACAGTTAGCTGCGCATGGGTTTGCTTGGCTTTCAACCTACGTTGCTGGATTACGAGAAACACTCGGATGGGCACAGCGATTAGAGTCTGCAGGCAAATTTCGTGAAGTCGAACAGAGAATAGCAGCAGCAGCATTTGCTGAATATTTAAACCAGATTAGTGGCGGTATTTCGATATCTCAGGGGGAAATCGTTCGACCGAGTGATCTGGGACTAACTTTCTCTGATCTTGCACCAATCGAAACACCGGAAATTATGGCCATACGTGAGACCGGCTGGTCTGCAAAAGCGCGTATCGCTCTTGCCGAGGCCATAATGGACGGCGACTTCGGAGACCTCGGGCTGGATGACGAGACCTTAGAACTCATTCAACAGCAATTTAGAAGGTTTGTTGACGAAAAGATTATTGGCCCAGCACACGAATGGCATCTCAAAGACGAATTGATCCCAATGGAAATCGTCGACGAAATGGCCGAACTCGGAGTTTTTGGTCTCACGGTCCCCGAAGAGTTTGGCGGTCTTGGAATGGGCAAAGTTGCAATGTGCGTAGTAACCGAAGAGTTATCACGCGGTTACATTGGGGTTGGTTCCCTAGGCACTCGGTCAGAAATTGCCTCAGAACTAATTCGACTTGGTGGCACACAGGGGCAAAAAGAAAAATGGCTCCAACCAATCGCCAGCGGCGAAGTTCTTCCCACAGCGGTATTTACGGAGCCTGATACGGGATCTGATTTAGGTTCTCTTCGAACTCGTGCAGTCCAAAATGGAGATACTTACGAGGTTACAGGTAACAAGACCTGGATAACGCATGCCGCTCGAGCGGATGTTATGACACTGCTTGCGCGCACAAACCCAGATGCACCTGGATATCGTGGCCTTTCAATGTTCATTGCTCCTAAATCTAGAGGGACAGATGCCGATCCTTTCCCAAGCCAAGGAATGTCAGGTGGTGAAATCAAAGTACTCGGTTATCGAGGAATGAAAGAGTACGAGATTGCCTTCGACGGGTTTAAAATTGAAAGTGAGAACCTTCTGGGACAAGAAGAGGGCCAAGGTTTCAAGCAACTTATGGCCACATTTGAAAGTGCCCGTATCCAGACTGCAGCTCGCTCTGTTGGTGTTGCAGCAAGAGCTTTGGAAGTAGCGCTTACCTACGCGAATGAAAGACGACAATTTGGTAAATCTATTGTTCATTTCCCTCGCGTCGCCGGTAAACTTGCCTGGATGGCTGTTGAAACAATGGTCTCTAGGCAACTCACCTACTTCTCTGCAAGGCAAAAGGATTCCGACCGACGCTGCGATATAGAAGCAGGCATGGCAAAACTGTTAGCTGCCCGTACGGCTTGGTCAAATGCCGACAATGGTGTGCAAATACACGGTGGTAATGGCTATGCCGAGGAATATGAAATGAGCAGATTACTGTGTGATGCCCGGATATTGAATATTTTCGAAGGTGCTGCGGAAATTCAGGCTCAGGTTATAGCCAGAGGTCTGTTAGATCGTCGGAATTAAAAATACCAATTTACTAGCTTCAAATAGTCCCAATTGAGCCGCTTTTTCCCTTGTTATTCGGTTTGTTTATCAGTGCATACTTGCACAGTAGCAGCCGAGCGGTTAGAAAGCTTTTTTTCGAGGGCCAGCCTTGTTGCTGGCCGTCTTGTTTTGGATAATAGACATGGCCGTTCCAAAGAAGAAAACATCACGCATGCGCCGCAATATGCGCCGCTCCCACCACGCACTTAAGCCTGAAGGGGTTGTAGTGGATAAGGAAACCGGAAATATCCGTCGCCCTCATCACGTCGATCTCGAGTCCGGCACCTATCGTGGTCGGCAAGTACTTGACGCCAAGGATGACGAGTAATCAATTCTGCGCACCGAGCCCTTGAGGGAGCCGGATTCTGTAATGAGCAAAAATGCTTATGACACCGATGTTGTGATCATCGGGGCTGGTCCCGTAGGCCTGTTCGCAGTGTTCGAACTTGGTTTGCTAGGGCTTAAATGCCATCTCATCGACATTTTGGATCGAGCTGGTGGTCAATGCGCAGAGCTTTATCCAGAAAAGCCAATCTATGACATACCGGCGGTACCTATGTGCACCGGACAAGAGTTAACTGATCGGCTGATGGAGCAAATAGAGGCCTTTAATCCTTCTTTCCATTTCCAGGAAATGGCTGAAAAGCTCGTTAAGCTTCCAGATGGACGCTGGCAACTTACAACCGATCAAGGCACTGAGATTACGTGCACCGTAGTAGTAATAGCTGCTGGCGGCGGTAGCTTTGTACCCAAAAAGCCCCATCTAGAGGGGTTAGAAGATTTTGAAGGTACCTCAGTTCACTACGCAGTTCGGAAAATTGAAGCCTTCCGCGGCAAAAGAGTAGTGATTGCTGGAGGGGGTGACTCAGCCCTTGACTGGGCTTTAAACCTTCATCCGGTTGCTGAGAGGGTAACCCTCGTTCACCACCGCGACGGTTTTAGAGCAGCTCCAGCTAGCGTTGAGCATATGCGCAGCCTAGTCGAAAAAGGTGAAATGGATTTTGAAATAGCTCAGCTTACTGGTGTTGAAGGCTCAAATGGCCAACTGTCGGGGGTTGCGGTAAAGTCAAAAACTGAAGGCGAAAGTACTATTTCTGCGGATGCACTTTTGCCATTCTATGGCCTTACTATGAAACTTGGCCCAATTGCCGACTTCGGTCTAAACCTGCATGAAAACCTTATCCCAGTTGATACAGAGAAATTTGAAACCTCTGTTCCTTCTATATTTGCGATAGGCGATATTAATACCTACCCAGGAAAGCTAAAGCTTATTCTTTCAGGGTTTCATGAGGGCGCACTAATGTCTCAAGCTGCATTCACATACTGCAGACCTGGAGAACGCCTCCGCTTCCAATACACCACCTCTTCCAGTGACTTACAGAAAAAGTTGGGGGTACGATGAAGATCACCGTAACCGATTTAGATGGAAACGATCACGAGATTGAAGGTAAAGCTGGCTGGACACTCATGGAGTGCATCCGAGATGCTGGCATACCTATCAAGGCTGAGTGCGGTGGAGCCTGCGCCTGTGCCACCTGCCATGTTTATGTTGATGAGGCATGGCTTGATGCCACTGGAGAACGATCAGAGGAAGAAGAGGACATGATTGATCTCGCGCTCGAGGTCGAAGACAGCTCCCGCCTCGCCTGCCAGATAGAGCTTTCTGATGCGTCTGAGGGCCTTAAAGTAAAACTTGCTCGGGACGCTGTTCTTTAAAAGAGAGCAGCGGCAAATTTTTATCACCGCTGCTGAATTTTAACTCCTAAACAAGCAATTTTGCGTACTCATCAAGCCGGCGAAGGATATCATCACGGCTTTCATCTTTAATTTCTAAAAGCGCTCGAGTAATGCCGGCATCAGCATACTCCGCCAGTGATTGTGCATCTGCTTTTGCACGAAAAGTTGTAATCGAGAGTGTCGACATATCCCGACCAGCCTCATCTGCAAAACGCTTAAGTCTCGCGACTGCTTCAGCGGGGTCAAATCCCTGCCAAGGGCGAGGATACCACCCATCGCAATACTCCACGACACGCTTAAGGGTATAATCAGTCTCGCCACCTAGGAGGATTGGAGGATGCGGGTCCTGCACTGGCTTTGGCCATGACCACGAAGGCGGAAATTTAACAAATTCACCATCAAAACTCGCCTCCTCTTGGGTCCATAGCTGTTTCATCGCAAGAATATGCTCACGCATAATGGCAAAACGGGTTTTATAGGTGGCGCCATGGTCCTCCATTTCCTCCACATTCCATCCTCCTCCAATGCCAAACATAAAGCGACCGCCGGAGATTTGATCGACACTGGCAATGGCTTTTGCCGTAACTATTGGTTCATGCTGTGGTACCAGACAAATACCAGTCCCAATTTTCAGTTTCTCAGTGACAACAGCAGCAGCTGTGCAAGCCACAAATGGGTCATGAGTATGGCTGTAGCACTTGGGAAGCTCACCACCACCTGGCCACGGTGACTGGCGACTTGTGGGTATATGTGTGTGCTCAGGGAAGAAGAGGCTCTCAAAACCCCGATCTTCCATTGCTCGGGCAAGCTCCCTGACATCAATGCCGTAATCAACGGGAAAGTAGAAACAACCTATTTGCACAGCTTAACCTTTCGAATTGGAGAATTGGTAGAACTCTACCCCGTTACAAGGATAATCACTATGCTCTCTTTAAAAAGGCAATTAACTGATGGCTAGGCTATGCCGAGATTGTGGACGTCTAGATTATGAGAGGGATGTACTGCGCTGCCCTGATTGTGCCTCACCACGTCAAGTTACTCACAGTGAGTTAACTGAACTCACTATCGCTCACATTGATTGCGATGCCTTCTATGCTTCAGTGGAAAAACGCGACAATCCAGAACTGCAAGGCAAACCTCTTATAATAGGTGGTGGCCGACGTGGTGTGGTCGCGACCGCGTGTTACGTGGCCAGGAGATTTGGCATAAAGTCAGCGATGCCTATGTTCAAGGCGCTACGCGCATGCCCACAAGCAGTAGTCCTTCGCCCTGATATGGCAAAGTATGCTGCCGTAGGGCGAGAAGTTAGAGCAATTCTTGAAAGCACCACTCCGCTTGTGGAAGCCATATCAATTGATGAAGCCTTCTTAGATCTTCAGGGTTCGGCGCGCCTTCACTCCAAGCCACCAGCAGCAGTACTTGCGGGTATTGCGAAAAGGATTGAGGAAGACTTAGGCATAACCGTTTCAATCGGCCTTTCATATGCAAAATTTCTGGCAAAGCTCGCATCTGATCTTGATAAGCCAAGGGGGTTTTCAATCATTGGAAGAACGGAGGCAAAGGAATTTTTAGCCCGACTACCCGTATCAGAACTCCCGGGCGTCGGCGCAAAATTTAGACAGCTACTCACAAGGGATGGCTTTAAAACAGTTGGAGATCTTGCTCGCTCACCTATGGGCGTTCTCGAAGCCAAATATGGTGCATCAGGAGCTCGCCTTGCGAATTTTTGTAAGGGCAAAGATCCTCGTATAGTGAGTGCAAACAGACAAACTAAAAGTATTTCATCCGAAATAACTCTTGAACATAATTTACATGACCCTGATGACTTAAAACCATTATTGTGGCGTCACGCAGAGAAAGTTGCGCGACGCCTTAAAGAAAAACAGTTATCAGCAAGCACTGTAGTTTTGAAATTAAAAACTGAAAAATTTCGAACAATCACTCGTCAATGTACAGTTTCACCACCTACACAATTAGCTGAACGGCTCTATCAGGTAGCTGAAGGAATACTTCTTGATGAGGTGGGTAAAGACCGATATCGGTTAATAGGCCTAACAGGAACGGGCTTGGGTGCAGAGACAGATGCAGACACAGCAGATCTACTTTCAACAGAAGACATAGCACGTGCAGCTAAAATAGAGGATGCGATTGCCTCTATTAGGTCAAAGTCTGGAAATCAAGTGATCTATAAAGGTCGTTCTATTATCAAAAAAAGCTAGTTCTTCGACACACTTCTATAGGACTCAAACTCTCGGAACTCTTCCTTCAATAGGATATGCTGGGTCGTTGAAGCCTGGGGTTGATGGGTGACCAGGAGCAACTAGGTCATTGCAAAATGTTTCATCCTCTTCCGTAAATCGATAAGAGGTAGCGCCAGCATAATCCCTCCATTGCTCAATGGTTCGCGGACCAGCTACAAGGCCAGTAATTAAGCTATTGTTGAGAACCCAGGCTGTTGCAAATTGCCCTGGCGTGACTCCGACTGCAATCGCTCTTTCAGCCATCTTAGCAGCTACATGCAATGATTCTTGTCGCCACTCTGTTTCCATCATCCTCTTATCACCACGCGCAGCTCGACTTCCCGCATCAGGATCTGCGCCTGGTTTGTATTTACCTGTAAGTACTCCTCGAGCTATCGGACTGTATGGAAATACGCCCAACCCAAAATGATTACAGGCTGGTAACTGCTCAGTCTCTGGCATTCGATTGACCAGGTTGTAGTAAGGCTGACTTATGATTGGTCTATCAATGTTGAGGCTATCCGAAATTCTACAAACTTCAGCAACGCGCCAAGACCGATAGTTGGACAATCCGAAATAGCGAATTTTCCCATCACGCTGCAAATCAGCTATTGCCCTAACAGTTTCTTCAAGTGGGGTCGTGTGATCTTCTTTGTGCAGGTAGTAAATATCGATGTGATCTGTTCCCAAACGCTTCAAGCTAGCTTCACAGGCCTGCATCACCCATTTTCTATTTGTCCCTCCACCATTCGGACCGCTACCAAGGGGATTGGCAAATTTTGTTGCTAGCACCCACTCATCTCTGCGGTAACTAATAAGCCGCCCCACCATTTCCTCAGACTTTCCACCGGCGTAACTATCGGCCGTGTCAATAAAATTCACACCTTGATCAGCCGCCTCTCTAAGAATTTGGTTGGCCTCAGTTTCGCTAGTAGCTCCGCCAAAAAGCATTGTCCCAATGCAAAGCTCTGAGACCTTAAGGCCAGAGCGGCCCAATTGCTGAATGCGCATCGTTTTATTCCATCTTGAGGCACTGATGCCAAGTCTAAGTAACCAGATTGGTGAAGATCAAACTAACTCTCAACTCAAAATGTTTTTAGAGACTAAAACAGCTGAGTAGAACTGTCGATTTAGAGCAAAGAAAACGTAACCATGGCTGATCGCACAGATAGCCGCAAAAACTAGGCTCCTGCTAACACAAAGAATCAATAAATCTTGCAAGAGCCATTGGTCCTGGCTCAACTCCAGCTCGCTCTTCTGCGTCTCTATTATAGTTGGTGTTAGTATTAATATCGTAAACAAGCTGTTGGCCATTTGGTGTTTTCAAGTATTCAACGCCGGCAACTTCCACTCCACTCATTTTAAGAAAATCACCAATTTTATTTACTAAATCCTGGTCCTCAACAGGCCCAATCTCAAACATTGGCGGGGCTCCGGGAAGCGCGCATGCCTCAGCAGGACAAAGTTCGAAATCACCACCTGTATGGACGCGAACAGCGTAATGCAAGCTTCCACCAATAAACTCCAAGCGAGTAATTGTTTGGTCGGGCGACGGACAATATTCCTGTATCAGCCACACATTGTCGGCACTGGGTTCATCAGCAACACGCGAAATACTGGAGCGAAGATCATCTAAATCCTGCAATAGTCGAACCCCAAGACCTTTCCCACCACGATTTGGTTTCAGCACAAAGGGCTTACACGCAAACTGCGCATCAATTACAGCAGCCTCAAGACGATCGCTTCCAACAACTGCAATTGTTCTAGGCGTTGCTATGCCTGCAGCCGCGAGCGAGGCGTGCTGCGAAACTTTGCTCATTTCCAATCGAAGGGCTCCAGCCCCATTTATTACGCGGCGTCCATGCAAGCCGAGAAAGTCAAATATGGCAGCAGCTGTAGCTGCTGCTAATTCGTGACCACGAGATAATGCTGATGCACTCACACGGCTCCAATAAATCCCATCGGAAGGAATAGAGCCTAAATCAAATGCCCCTCCATTCATGAATATTTCACGAGTTTCTAATCCCATCAGCGAAAATGCTGCACGGTAAGGCTCGATCCACTCAGGATTTTCATGAAGGATATGCACTAATTTCATTTCTAAAGAATTCCATCAATCAAGCAAAAAGAAGGGTCGTGCGGATATCCACACGACCCTTCTTACCGATACTATCATACCGGAAAAGGCTATAGTTGGCCTAGACTTAGAAGTCCATTCCGCCCATTCCGCCCATTCCATCCATGCCAGGAGGCATGCCACCTGGGGCAGCACCCTTAGGCTCTGGCTTTTCTGCAACCATTGCTTCGGTTGTGATTAGCAAAGAAGCAACAGAGGCAGCATCCTGCAGAGCAGTACGTACAACCTTAGTTGGATCGATGATGCCGGCTTTTACCAGATCGACATATTCGTCATTCGCGGCGTTGTAACCAAAAGTTTCACCTTTTGTATCACGCAACTTGCCAACAACCACGGATGCATCAGCACCAGCGTTTGAAGCAATCTGACGACATGGAGCTTCCAATGCCTTGCGAACGATGTTGATACCAACGGTCTGATCCTCGTTAGCGCCTTTAAGCTTATCAAGAGCCTTAACAGCATAGACAAGCGCAGCACCACCACCAGGTACAATACCTTCTTCAACAGCAGCTCGGGTAGCGTTTAGAGCATCGTCGACACGATCTTTACGCTCTTTAACTTCCACTTCGGTAGCTCCGCCGACACGAATAACAGCTACGCCACCGGCAAGCTTAGCTAAACGCTCTTGCAGCTTTTCCCGATCGTAATCAGAAGTGGTCTGCTCGATTTGTTGGCGAATTTGGCCACAGCGAGCATTGATGTCGCCTTTCTTGCCAGCGCCATCAACAATGGTGGTGTTATCCTTATCGATGGAAACGCGCTTAGAAGTGCCAAGCATGTCGAGGGATACGTTCTCAAGCTTGATGCCAAGATCTTCAGAAATAACCTGTCCACCAGTCAGGATGGCCATGTCCTCAAGCATTGCCTTGCGACGATCACCGAAGCCAGGAGCCTTAACTGCAGCAACTTTTAGGCCGCCACGGAGCTTATTCACAACGAGAGTTGCAAGAGCCTCGCCCTCAATGTCCTCAGCAACAATTAGCAAGGGACGAGTTGATTGGACGACAGACTCAAGAACTGGAAGCATTGCCTGAAGAGAGGACAACTTCTTCTCGTGCAAGAGAATGTATGGATTCTCCATCTCACAGATCATTTTATCTGCATTGGTAATGAAGTACGGGGAGAGATATCCACGGTCGAACTGCATACCTTCAACAACTTCAAGTTCTGTGTCGAGGCTTTTTGCTTCTTCGACAGTGATAACGCCCTCGTTACCTACTTTCTGCATAGCATCGGAAATCATCTTACCGATGTCGGCTTCGCCGTTTGCAGAGATGGTTCCAACCTGAGCAATCTCAGAGGAATCCTTCACTCTCTTGGACCGTTTCTTGAGGTCGGCAACAACAGCTTCTACAGCTGTGTCGATACCACGCTTAAGGTCCATCGGGTTCATACCGGCAGCAACTGACTTAGCGCCTTCACGAACAATCGCCTGAGCAAGAACGGTGGCGGTGGTTGTACCGTCGCCAGCTTCGTCATTGGTCTTAGAGGCAACTTCGCGCACCATCTGCGCACCCATGTTTTCGAACTTATCAGAAAGCTCGATTTCCTTAGCAACAGTAACACCGTCTTTGGTGATACGGGGTGCACCAAATGCCTTATCAATTACAACGTTGCGACCTTTAGGGCCCAGGGTGACTTTAACGGCGTCGGCAAGAACGTTGACGCCCTTGAGCATCCGATCACGCGCATCACTGCTGAAGCGGACTTCTTTGGCAGCCATTGGCTAGCTCCTATTCTTTAATGTTAGATTTACGTCAATTATTGACGTAAGAAATTCTCTCAAGGTGTGAGAAATCGAAGGACCGGCAATCCGGATTACTTCTTCTTCTTAGCACCCTTATTTTCGATGATTCCGAGGATATCGCTTTCCTTCATAATGAGGAGATCCTCGCCACCAACCTTAACCTCTGTACCGGACCATTTTCCGAATAAGATTAGATCGCCAGCTTTTACGTCAAGCGCATGCACGCCGCCATTGTCATCGATACGACCACCACCTACGGCGATGATCTCACCTTCGGATGGTTTTTCCTGAGCAGTGTCAGGGATGATGATGCCACCGGAACTCTTTTGATCCTGATCAACACGACGGACCAAAACACGGTCATGCAGCGGCCGGAAATTCACAGCCATGGAAGCCCTCCTAAATATTTGGCTATAAACAAAAATACCTTGCATAAATTCCAGGCAATCAGCCAGGACATGCTTGGATTGAAGGGATATAGGAAATCTGCCTTAGAGGTTCAAGGAAAAAATAGCACTCTAACACGAAGAGTGCTAACAATTTTAAATTGTATTAACTTTTAAGTTTATTTAAATTATATAAATTATTGTTTTATATTGATTTATTTTTTTATTTCGTGAAAAAACCACAAAGATAGCCTTATTTAAAGGGTGATCAACGGTAAACTTTGGTTGGATGGCCGCCGATCTGTACTTGCTTCCTATCCAAGCCGTGGTTAAGCGTATCCGAACGTATGATTTAAAATGTAAGGGAATGATAACTATGGCCCGTCGTGGGATGCGTTTTGGTATTTTTCTAGCCCCTTTCCATGCTGTTGGAGAAAACCCAACTCTTTCAATGGATCGAGACATGGAACTGATCGAATGGCTCGATCATCTGGGCTACGACGAAGCTTGGATCGGCGAACACCATTCTGCAGGCTGGGAAACCATCGCTTCTCCAGAGATATTTATTGGCGCCGCAATCCAGAGAACAAAAAATATTCGCCTTGGTTCAGGCGTGACCTCCCTTCCCTACCATCACCCTTTTCTTGTCGCTCAGCGGTTTGTTCAGCTTGATCACATGAGCAAAGGCCGCGTTATGCTTGGCTGTGGACCAGGAGCTCTGCCATCAGATGCCTACATGATGGGCATAAACCCAGTGGACCAACGCAGGCGAATGGTCGAAGCGCTTGACGCAATAATGGGCCTTCTTAAGTGTGAAGAGCCAGTGACCATGGAAACTGACTGGTTCACTCTTAGAGAGGGCCAACTTCACCTCGCTCCCTGGTCCAGTGAGCTTCCAGTGGCAGTTGCCTCAACAATTACTCCCTTTGGAATGATGGCTGCAGGCAGGCATGGTATTGGAGTGCTCTCCATCGGCGCAGGAATTCCTGGAGGGCCAGAGATGCTCTCTAAACAATGGGGTATTGCAGAAGACGAAGCCGCTAAGCATGGCAAAACCATGGACCGAAATAATTGGCGGGTCGTAGTTAATATGCATTGTGCGGAGGACGACGAAGAGGCTCTAAGGCAAGTTAAAGCCGGCGAGCGATTAGAAACAGTTACCTACTTCGAAGAGACCCTCGGGCGCCCACCTGGCCGATCAGATGACCCTCTGCGAGACGGAGTTAAAATGGGCACAACTCTCATAGGTTCACCAGATACAGTGGCAAAAGGCATTGATTATCTGCTTGAGCTTTCAAAAGGTGGTTTTGGCGCGATGACTTTTCGTGCCAATGAGTGGGCTAATCGTGAGCAAATTATGAAGAGCTACGAACTCTTTGCCCGCTATGTTGCTCCACGTTTTCAAGGGCAATTAGAGACAATCAATAAGTCTAATGCCTTCGTTAAAGCCAACAGGACCACCGTACTGGCTGGGAATGTAGAAGCAGTTAAAAAAGCCTTTACTGATACTGGTCGGGAGGTGCCCGAAGAATTTGCTGCGCGGACCCTCGGCGCCAACGATGTAAAAGAGGCCATCAAGTGATAGGGCGCCTTAACCACATTGCAATAGTTGTTCCGGATCTAGAAGCCGCAGCCAATCAGTACAGAACAGTTCTTGGGGCTTCAGTAACGGAACCAGAAAACCTACCAGAACATGGCGTCACAGTTGTTTTTGTGGAGCTTCCCAACACTAAAGTGGAGTTATTACATCCCTTCGGAGATAGATCTCCTATCGAAGCCTTTTTAGACAACAATGCTTCAGGCGGAATGCACCACGTTTGCTATGAGGTGGATGATATCATAGTTGCGAGGGATAAACTAAAATCCGAGGGAGCAAGGGTCCTTGGTGATGGTGAGCCGAAGATTGGCGCTCACGGAAAGCCAGTGCTATTTCTCCATCCAAAAGATTTCTGTGGCACTTTAGTCGAATTGGAACAAGCTTAGGATATTTTGTGTTACATCATCTGCAAATTGCGTCCTCTGATGCCTCATGAGAAAGTTACTAAAAGCCTTAGCACTAGTAACCGCAATATTTGTGCACTCGCAAAGCGTTTCTGCAGACCAAAACGACCCAAGACTTAATTATCTATTTTCGCAGCTAAAAGCTGCTGAAAATGCTGCCACAGCAAGTGAGCATGAAGATGAAATCTGGCGAATTTGGCTAGAACATCCGGATAAACGCACGAGAGAAGTAACACTTATCGGTATTGCTTTTATGAATAGGGGTGAGGCTCGACTTGCTGAATTAGCATTTTCGGAAGCGTTAGAGAGGAACCCTGAATTTGCGGAAGCATGGAATAAGCGAGCAACTCTCAGGTATATGGTTGGAGATTTAGAAGGTTCCGTTGCTGATTGTGCCAATGTTCTAAAACTCGAACCAAGGCACTATGGCGCTATGGCCGGCCTAGGTATGATTTCAGCCAGCCGAAAGAACTGGAGGCGCGCCACAGAATGGTACAAGCGTGCTCTTGAAATCCATCCTCATTTTACTGGTGCAAAAATTGGCCTTGAGAACGCACTGGAAAATCTTAACGCTGGGCGTGTATAGTTTGATGATGGATTAAAAGGAGACGAGCGATGACTGAAGGTAACCCTACCCCAAAAGGTACTATTGCCCACGCGACAAAAGAAAACGCGCCTCTCGTTGATGGTCGCAGGGATTTCTTTAAATATCGTGACCTTGGGGTAATGGCAGCTTCAAATGGAGCTCTTCGCGCCCAAACAATGACTGCTATTCGCGGCATGACCGAGCCAACTGGGTGGCATTATCATCAATGTGATGGTCAGTTTGTTTACGTTCTTAAAGGTTGGGTTGATTTAGAATTTGAAACTGGTGAGCAAGTGCGCGTGAAAGAAGGTGAGTCACTTTTCATCCCAGGGGGAATGAAACATAACGAATTTGGTTGCTCGGAAGATCTGGATATTCTTGAGTTATCTACACCAGGCGAAATGGGAACAGTCCCCTGCGCTCCTCCGGGCTAGAACAGAGTGTGCTTTGGCCGAAAAATTTAATTCTCGCTAGCTAGGCTTACTTCCCCCTGCAAGAAGAGCTGGCATCTTTAGTGTTAAAATATTACCCCCCTGCTTCTCCATGAGTTCCTTAGCACGCTTCATAATTTCAGCCTCTATTTTTGGCTTGGCGTGTTCAAGCTGAGCATCAAAAAGAGCTCGGGTGCGCACCGTGGCTTTAGCAAGGTTTGCCAAAAGTGCGTCAGGGCTTGATTGTCTGGTTAAACTAAGATTAGAGATTGAAATACTTGAAAATCCTGCTGAAGCGAGAGCCCCGGCCGCCTCACCATCCCGACTAAGCCGAAACATATCTGGACCAGGGGGAATTGGCACATCAAGACTTCCATGTGCAGCAATAGCGCCCCTAAAAATCTGGAAAGTTTCTACTTCTTCGGGCGATCGCCAAACAGTGAACGCGTATCGCCCACCAGGTTTTAGTACACGGAAAGCCTCTGCTATCGCCTTATCGGGATACGCAAAATGAAGTAGGCCAAAGGCACATACTACAGCATCAAAACTATTGTTTTCAAAAGGCAAATTCTCTGCATCACCTTCTTTAAACACTGCCGCAGGGTAGAGCTTAGATGCTTTTTCCACCATAGCAGCAGCGAAGTCGAGACCAAAAGCAACAGCCCCTCTCTCAACAGCTAGACCTGCGGAATAGCCAGGACCACACGCAACATCGAGCAATCGAATTTTGGTTGCATTATCGCCTTCACATCCAACAAATTTTAGAAGAGTTTCAGCCGCTTTTGAGGTAGAAGTGTGTGTAACCTCGAAATAACTATCTGCTAGTTTTTCCCAACCAGCTTTCTCAAACTCTTTGAATTCTTCGTACATCAGTATCTAGCCCCCTCGACGCTTGAAAGCTTCGGCTGCATGATCTTAAAAGGCAAGGGAGGTCAAAGAATGTCTGGAGTCCTAACACTAACCAGCCAATTAACTCATGCAGCGGATGTTGCAGGACACCAAACGGCTTTAATTCACGAAAATGGAAAAACCTCTTTTTCTGAACTTGAGGAATTGGCTCAAAAGTACGCTGCTGGACTAACAGCACTTGGCTTAGGCCGAGGAGACCGGATCGCCCTTTGGCTCCCAAACTCTCCAGAACATTATGCTTTGACGTATGCTATATGGCGTATTGGTGCGATTAACGTAGGCGTAAACACTCGCTTTAAATCCAAAGAGGTCGAGGATATCGTTGGTCGATCTGGAGCCAAGCTACTTGCGTTCGACCCTGGATTTAAAGGTATTGAATTTGATAACATATTGGCTGGTGTAGATAGCAATTCACTTAAATCTCTAGAAAAGGTCTTACTGTTCGGTGAAAAAGATCAGGGAATAGTACTGGATCGGCCTGCCTTTCCGCTATCAGAGCTCTCTCAAAACGGAACTATGCAAGAGGATAGAGCCACTCCTGACACGCCATGCCAGATTTTTACTACTTCCGGTACAACCTCAAAGCCAAAATTTGTTCTACACGCTCAACGTAGCCTTGCATTACACTCCCAACGCCTTCCCCATTTTTGGGGTTTAGACAGACCAGACGGGGTTGTATTTCAAGCAGCTCCCCTTTGTGGTGTTGTAGGTCTTAATGTTGCAACTTTGGGCATTGCTGCAATTCGGCCTCAAATAATTCAGTCTGTATTCGAGCCTATCTCAGCTGCTGAATTATTTGTTCGCCACGGCGTCACACACATGATTGGAATGGATGCGATGTACGAACGTATGGTCGCAAGTCGTCCCGAAAAAATTCCATTCCCAAAACTTGCGCCCGCACCATCTTTTGGAGCCAATCCGCCTTTGGAACCATTTCGAAAAATTGCTAGAGACCGAGGTATTCCAATTTGTGCTGTTTATGGCATGAGTGAGGTCTGTGCGCTTTTTGCTTTTCAGGACATGTCTCTTCACGAAGATGATCGCGTAATTGGCGGAGGACAGCCGGTTCATCCTGAAACAGAAATTCGTGTAAGTGATCCAGACACCGATGCCCCTCTACCAACCGGACAGGAAGGTGAAATTCAAATTAAGAGCCCTACAAGAATGTTGGAGTATGCTGACAACCCGGAAGCAACTACCGCATCACTTACCAAAGATGGGTTCTTTAAGACGGGTGACCTTGGTAAAATGCGCGAAGATGGAAGTTTTGTTTATCTCGCTCGAATGGGGGACGTACTTCGCCTAGCCGGGTTTCTTACAAACCCAATGGATATTGAAAAAGAATTGGAGGCGGATCCGGCTATCCTTGAAGCTCAAACAGTACAAACAAGAATTGGAACGCGGGATAAAGCTTTTGCATTTGTTCTTCTGAACGGCACTACTCCTTTTGATGAACAAAGGGCAATTGCACGTTGCAGAGATCGTCTAGCCGACTACAAGGTTCCTATCAGGGTAGTCCCATTGGACGCTTTTCCAGTCACAGAGAGTGCCAATGCCATCAAAGTTAGAAAAACAGATCTGCGCCGCATGGCGGAGGAAATCCTGGCTGAGGAGAGTGTAAGTTGACCGAATGCCGTTATGTCAATCCGCGCTCGGGGGCGGAATGGAGTATTTCGCAGCCGCTCTGGTCCGCTCCTGATGACGGTAATTATCTAAATCTCACTCAAGCAACCATCTTTGATGCTCAAGAAATTGAGACTTCAGACCCTTCCATTTGGCGTTATTCAAGAATGCTGCGAATTGAAGCGCCTCCTCTATCTCTGGGTGAGGGTTGGACGCCTCTCATTGAAGGTGAATGGGATGGGGCCAAAGTAGCTTTTAAATGCGATCATATGATGCCGTCTGGATCGTTTAAAGACCGTGGCGTATCTGTGATGATGGCTTACCTTAAAGGCCATGGCATACAAAAAATTCTCGAAGATTCCAGTGGAAATGCAGGATCATCAGTAGCGACCTACGCTGCCAGAGCCAATATGGAAGCCACTATTTTTTCACCTTCTTCCGCCCCACCAGCAAAGCTATCCCAAATGAGAGCAATGGGTGCTGAACTTCGAGCCATCGACGGCCCTCGACAAAATGCTGCTGATGCTGCTCTTTCAGAAGCTTTGAAAGGCACCTTTTATGCCGGACACAATATTCAGCCCTTCTTCTTGGAAGGCTGCAAAACAGTTGCCTTTGAGCTCTGGGAACAACTAGGAGGCGCCCCACCTGATCATGTGGTAGTTGCATGTGGCCAGGGCGGCAACGTGATAGGTCTTCACATTGGATTTAAGGAGCTCTATGCCGCAAATCTAATCAATAAGATTCCCGCAATTCATGGCGTACAAGCCATCAATGCGGCGCCCTACCTCGCGTCTTGGGAAAGTAATGGCGAGCCAATAACTATTGATCCAAAACCATCTATTGCAGATGGCATAACCTCTTCAAAAGGCGTTCGTGTCAGAGAAGTTCTCTCTGCGTGTCGAGAGAGTGGTGGCAGACTGATTGGTGTTACCGAACTTGAGATTATAAATGCTATGCGAAGACTTCATGGCAAGGGTTTCTTTGTAGAGCCAACTACAGCGGCCGGTGCCGCAGGGCTTTCAAACTTAATCTCAACTGGTGTTATTCAGAAAAATGATAGCATCGCCCTACTCCTGACCGGAACTGGCCTAAAGGCCATAAATTCAATTCAGGAAAGTACCAATCAAAGTCCTAACCCACCATCTACATGAATAATCTGCCCAGTCACATAGGCTGCTTCGTCTGACAAAAAATAAGCTACGGCGGCCGCACATTCATCGGGTTTTCCCAGACGAGCAAAGGGAATGCGCTCTATAATCTCCTGCCAGCGTTCTTGTGAAAGAGCAGCATGGGCGCCTTTATCTTTTTGAGTGTAGCCAGGGGCGACAATGTTAACCGTGACGTTGGCACCTGCGAGTTCGGATGCAAGGCTAAGCGCCAATGCCTCTAATGCTGCTTTCGCAGCAGCTGATGCAGGAAAATGATCTCCTGAAGGAGAAAAACGATGAGCAACAAATGACGATATAGCTACCACACGGCCGCGCTCGGATGCTTGCAAGAAAGGCGCCGCCTCTTTTGCCATTCGGAAAAAGCTATCAGCTATCGGTGTCAAGCTTGCTTGGATACCATCGTCAGGCAAATCAGTAATCAAACGGCTATCCGCAAAACCAGCGTTAGAAATTAGCCAGTCAATACCTCCCATAAAGTGCACGGCATCTTGAACCAATTTTGCTGCGTTTGACGGATCTGATAAATCGAGAATGGCTGTTTCTGTTTCGGCCCCGGCTGCTTGAGCTGCTTCCGCCACAGCCAGTAGGCCACTAACATTCTTGCGACTATGCAAAACGAGTTTTACGCCGGGCGCTGCCACTCGGTTTGCAATGGCAGCCCCTATACCTGAAGCGGCGCCAGTAATTACTGCGGCTGTCATTCGTGAGGCTTTAGGTATCGCGCCTTAGACTTGGGCCTCAAGTTATCATCTAAGTCATAAACCAGAGGATTTCCTGTCGGGATTTCAACCTGGGGTATCTCTAGATCAGAGATCCCATCCAGATGTTTCACCAGGCTACGTAAACTATTGCCATGAGCAGAAATAAGGACTCGCTGTCCAGACCGAATCTTTGGAGCAATCTCAGCTTCCCAATATGGCTGGACCCGCTCAATGGTATCTTTGAGGCTCTCCGTTAGAGGAATATTCTCCCTTGGTAAATCCCGATAACGAGGGTCATCAATTGGATAACGTTCGTCGTCAGACGCAAGACTTGGTGGAGGAATATCAAAACTACGCCGCCAAATCATAACTTGGTCAAGGCCATGCTTTTCAGCTGTTTCTGCCTTATTTAATCCCTGCAAACCACCATAACTCCGCTCGTTTAAACGCCAGTCTTTAACAACCGGCAACCAACGGCGATCCATCTCATCCAATACTATCCAAAGGGTTCGAATTGCACGAGTTAAAACGGATGTGTAACAGATATCAAAATCAAATCCCTGTTCACGCAGCAATCTTCCACCTTCTCGAGCCTCTGCCTCACCCGCGTCAGTGAGGTTCACGTCTTTCCAGCCGGTAAAACGATTTTCTAAGTTCCATTGGCTTTGGCCGTGGCGAATAAGCACCAGGTTCGACATAGTTTCAGTAAAACTCCATAGGGGTAAGAAGGTCCTTATAAAGATAGATACATCATCGACTCATAGCTAGCGCGCAAGAATAAGCTCGATCAACTCTGCACCAAGGATAGCAAATGGCAATGCTACAAAACCTCCTGCTAAACGGCGCGCTGCCATGCTCATCCCTACTAGGGGAACCTCCCAGATGATGAAGCGCTGCACGTTAACCAATGTCCATGATGCATAAAGTGTTAAGATTTGCGCAAATCCAGCATCAGCCTGAAGTAACGCAGCACCGAGGGGCAAAACCACCATAGGTCCAGTTGGGAGAATAGCACCAGCAAAGGCGGCAAGAGCAAAACCTATAATCCCACTCTCAGGTCCCACTAGACCTGAAACTAGCTCCCTCGGCAAAAGTTCTGCAAGAAATCCTGCAATAAACGCAGCGGGTATTACTATAGGAAGGACTCTTATTGCCTGGGTTTTTGAAATCTGGAGAGCTTCTTTAAAGCTAACTCCAGGCTTTAACGCTGTGGCAAGCGCAGCCGCTAAAACAAGCAAGATCATGATTATTAGCGAGGCCGACATTAACGTACCGCCACGTATGGAAGGAACCGGCGTACAGCTAATCCAGCTATAATTGGCAGTGGCAGCGCGAGTAACCAACGAAGGCCCGCAGTTTCAAAACCCAAGAAAGGAAGTTCCCAAACAAGCAACCTATTAAGACCAAGAGCACCCCAGGCGATTACAAAAGCAACACACGCGCCAGCATCAGCACCAGCCCGTGAAATAGTTAGCGCCAAGGGCATAATTACCCAAGGCCCACCCGGCAATAACGCTCCAGCTCCTGTAGCAAGCATTAAGCCCTTCATACCCGAATTTCCACCAAGGGTCCTGGCCACTGCTTCACGCGGGGCCAATACTGTTAAAAACCCAACTAAAGCTAAACCAAGTAGGAACCGCGGCGCCATGGTTTCTACAATTTCCATGTCTGCCCAAAATGCTCGAATGAAAGCCTGTTCACCCTTGACGAAATAGCAAATCACCGCGAGAGAGATCGCCAAACTCCAGATGAACAGCGCCGGTCCATGACCACCAAAGCGCTTACCTTTGCCCATAACAATACTGCTTGAAAACGAAACTAGAGAAACGAAGATAGTCTTTCTAGATCAACACGGAAAGCGCTTCCAAACATCAAACTTACAGATCGTCAAAACTGAATAGCATGACATATATTTTGAACAGGGATGCTGACTAAGAAGAGAAGAGAAGCCAGATGGCGCTCCGCAGAAACGCTCTATGTTTTAGCGCCAATATCCCAGAAGAGCCCCGTCATTAAACCCAATCCCTCTCTTAAGATTGGAGCCAATGCATGCTCATCCGGGGCATGTTGCTGGCATCCCGAATATGAATGAGGAACCCAAACAGTCGGCATGCCGAGAATATCTGTAAAAACATCATTTGGTATGGAACCACCTAAGCTAGGAAGAATAGCTGGCCTGTTACCAGAGGTTTTCTCGAATGAATTAACAGTGCGTGCTACCCAAGGCTCATCTAATTCCGTCCTGGTTGCTAACATTGCCCCTCGAGAAGGTTCAACTTTAACCATGGCATATCCATTAACTTTTAGGTGGTCACGGATTGCTTCCAAGAAGCACTCATGATCTGAACCAGCAACGAAACGTATCTGACATACAGCAAACGCATGTCCTGGAATTGCATTAACCGGTGCAGATGGATTTCCAGTCTCCATCGCAAGAATTTCTAAAGTGTTCCAAGCAAAAACACGTTCATTTGGTGTGAGGTCTTTAGCACCCCAGTCTCTATCAATCGCTGGTGCATCTGGACCGCCATCTACACTTAAATCGGCCAAAGCTGCACGGACTGCGTTAGATATTGGAGGAGGCTTCAATCCTTCAACCAAAAGCTGACCTCGTCCATCAACCAAAGTGGAAATTGCGTTCACTAGCTGTACGGCGGGATTAGAGATTAGACCACCCCAGTTGCCAGAGTGATGTGCGCCATCACGCGCATTTATAGAAAGTGTAAAATTTAAATTACCTCTGCTACCAAGAAATACGGTTGGCCGTTCGGCCTGTACGCGAGGACCATCAGAAGCAATGAGAACATCTGCTTTGAGACGTTCCTTGTTTGCTTGAGCAAACTCTCGCAAACCTTTGGAGCCCATCTCTTCCCCGGTTTCGATAAGGACGCGAAGGTTGAACCCAAGCTCTCCCCGCTCCGCTAAAACAGCCTTTAAAGCCTCAAAATTAGTTGTGTGTTGACCTTTATTATCTGCTGTACCTCGCCCATACCAGCGCTTACCCTCAACAGTTATTTTCCAAGGAACGAGGCCATCTCTCCAAAACTCCTCTTGGCCGCGAACTGTGTCTCCATGGCCGTATACAAGGATAGTTGGCAAATCTGCCCCCTCATGGCGTTCACCTATCAGAATTGGGCCCGCATCGAGAGGGTTTGGATGAACATCCCAAACAACTCCTAGATCAGCCGCGAGACTAGGGCCAATTTCCTCGAAAAGGTATCTATCCAATTCCGAAGCCTGCGACGGTTCTTGGCTAGTACTCTGTATTTCCACTCGCCTGTTAAGCACGCTGAAAAATTCGCCGTTGTCGAAGCCGTCTATGGCGCGAGAGATAGCTGCGGAACGATCAGTCACGTGCCCTAGCCTCTGGTTCAACAATATCTAAAATCTTACGGGTCATCTCTTTGACCTCGCGGCGCCGCTTTTCAACATCTTTTCCATGCCAGTTGTAAAAACCTCTTCCAGCATCGGCCCCGGTGAAACCCTGTTTTGGCAAATTTTGGACAAAAGGTGCTGGCTCTTTACTTAGGGTAAGCTTAGGTATGATTTCAGACTGCGAGGCAGCATGAACTACTAATCCTCCAAGGTCCTTTACTTCAATAAGGCCTCCAGCACACATGCGCGGCCCCATGGCGAGCCTGGCAAATTTGTCTACATCTTCAACTGAACACAGACCCTGCTCTATCATCCAATAAGCTTCATGCAGCATCGCATGCTGCAAACGATTAAATAAAGCACCTATAATCGGCCGATTAAGGAGGACAACTTCTTTATCAGTACGCTTTAAAGCCTCGACTACTCTGTCTTTTGTTTCATCGGAGGTGGCCGAAATCCGAATGGCTTCCACACATGCAAATGCATCAGCAGGTTGTAAATAATGGACACCCATAAACATATTTTTGTGCTGCAACGGTGCTGCTAAGTCTTCTAAGTCGAGACCAGAGGTATTAGATGCAATAATGCTTGCACCACCCCATTTGGCTTCGATAGCTGCAAATAAGTCCTGCTTTGGCGCAATTTCTTCTGGGTAGTTTTCAGAAATATAGTCTGGCGGTTCATCTGGTAACGACGATACTGCTTTAACTCCCGCTGGCGCATTAGCCAAAGCCTTCGCGGGATCTCTCGTAAGGATAGTGACGTCAAAGCCGCCAGCATGAAAGGAGGCGGCAACGCCTTTGCCCATAACCCCATAACCGGCAACAAGAATGGTTTGAATTTTATCAATCAACAAATTAACTCCCAATCTGAGCGCCGGCAGGGCTTAATTTTACACCAGGACGCAACTTGGTAAATTTTAAATTCGCCGGGTTCGCTGACATTGCACCTGGTGCCACAACATCGATCACAGCTTCAGCTATGGGCTGGAAGTGCCCACGGAAATGCGCGGAACTTTTAAGCGCCAACAGTTTTGTTTCTGCTGGTTCGATACCAAAATGACGAAAACTTTCTTGATCAGCAGCTTGCACCCTCTTGCCAATAACAACGATATCCAACCCACCAATCCGAAGACGTGCAGCTGGCGAAAGATCCATCCGTGCGCCTTTATAAAGAGGACCGGATCCAATCATTTTCCCATCCGAAGCAACAATAACCTTGAATTGGCCGGCTAGGGGATTGTCACCAGCAACTCCGTGCTTTCCGCCTAGGGCCACCGCAATTTCTGCCCCTTCTCCAGCCTTCAACGCAATCGTGGCTACATGAGGGTCATAGACTAGCCCAGCTGCTGAACCCGACACACCAGCATCGAGCATGGCGCGAATCAAACCCATAGTATCACCGGTGCCGCCAGCTCCAGGGTTATCTTGGATATCAGCTAGAACAATGGGCCTAGAAGCCCCTTTTGAAAGTTTTATAGCCTTCGAGACAGCTGCTTCTGGCGTTAGTATATCCCCCCCCCAAGTGGACTCTAAAGCCTCAACCATATCTGCAATTCGATTCACCGCATCAGAAGCGGATGGCCCGTAACCATAAACACTCGGGGCGCAATCAAGAATATCAGCCGCTGGAAAGCCACCTGCAAATGAAAGTAATACATTGGTTTCAGCTTCAACCGCAGCAACAGCGGCAACCACATCGGACGCTGGCTGGCGCATAGTACACCCTGCAAACAGTGGGATAAGAAATGGTATTTGGCGAAGCGAAGCTTCGGTTTTAACTGCACCATTTGCGAGGTGCATATCTAACCACTGAGCCATACGACTGCCCGTTTCCGCCATATCCGCATGCGGATAAGAGCGATATCCGGTGATAGCAGTTGCAAAATCCAATGCCGCTTGGCTCATATTTGCATGATAATCAAGAGTTACAACGATTGGTAAATTAGGGCCAAATTTCTGGCGAAGACGACCTAAAAGCTCTCCTTCACCATCTTCAATGTGCTCCGCCACCATAGCTCCGTGAAGAGCCAGATAAAGCGCATCAAAATCACCTACACCCGCCAACTCTTCGAAAAGCATTGCAACAATGGTCTCATAAGCATCCTCAGTGACTTCAGCTGATGGGGCTGCCGAAGCGAAAAGCAGAGGTAAAATTTCATGACCTTGAGCAGAAGCAGTTTCAATGAAACCAGAAATTGCAAGATTAAAGCCCTTTACTGCTGCGGGCATCTCTTCGCCCCTCACTAAAGATGGCCAACTATATCCGGTCTCAAAATCTTGCATTGTTGCTTTATGTGGCGCGAAAGTATTGGTCTCGTGTCTAAAACTGGCAACAGCTATACGTGCCATTGGATTATCTCCCGCCCAAATTCAGTGCAAAGCATAAACGCCGTTCCCGCATTCGCAATCCAAGGCATATACTGTTCAACAAGGAGTCTGTTGATGGAATACCAACCAAGTGCTGAGTGCCCACTAGACGGCGTGCGTGTTCTCGATCTTTCACGGCTTGTGGCCGGCAATATGACGACGCACGTGCTCGCAGATAATGGTGCCGAGGTCATAAAAGTCGAACCGCCAGGAAAAGGCGATCCTCTGCGTGACTGGGGAGCGGATGGCATTAGCGTTCAATGGAAAATATATGCGCGAAATAAAAAAAGCATTGTTTTGAACCTTAGAGAAGAGAAGGCCAAAGCTATCCTTCTGGACTTGGTCGAAGGCGCTCAGGTTTTTGTAGAAAATTTTCGCACTGGCGGCCTCGAGAAGATGGGCCTGGCGCCTGAGACGTTATGGGCACGCAACCCAAAGTTGATCATTTTGCGCGTCACTGGATTTGGTCAGACGGGTCCCTACAGCCATAAACCAGGTTTTGGCACCCTCATAGAGGGGATGAGTGGCTTTGCCATGAAGACCGGTTCAGCGGACAGGCCACCTTCACTACCAAACATGGCGCTGGCCGACATGGTAGCTGGTCTTTATGGAGCTTTTGCCTGCATGACAGCACTTCGAGAAGTAGAAACTAAAGGTGGAGACGGACAGATTATTGACCTATCCCTACTCGAACCTTTGGTATCAATTCTTGGCGGAGACGCAGCCATTCATCACGTGACAGGCAAAGCACCTATGAGGTCTGGGAACCGGTCGATGACTGCAAGCCCACGGAATACCTACAGGACCAAAGACGGCCACTGGCTAGCAATTTCAGGCTCGATGCAAGCAATGGCCATGCGTCTCTTTCGTGCCATTGGACGTGGAGATATGTGCGATGACCCACGATACTCTACAAACGCCGCCAGAGTGGCTCATGCCGATGAAGTAGATGGTATTGTTCAAAAATGGGTTGGAGAACGAACATTGGCAGAAAACCTAAAATTCTTTGAAGAAACAGAGGTTACGGCAGGACCTGTTTACGATGCCGGACAGCTCCGAGAGGACCCTCATATTTTAGGGCGCGAGGCAATTGTTAATATTACCGATAACGATGCTCCTGATGGCTACCTGCCTATGCACAATATAGTTCCAAGACTATCAAAAACTCCTGGAGCTATAAGGACACCTGCACCAAAACTTGGAGAACATACAGATGCAATCCTGAGTGAGGTTGGATTAACAAAGCAAGAAATATTGGACCTTAAAAGCGCAGGTATCGTTGCGTAACTAATCGCAGGATCGAAAAGAACTTGAACAGGAGTTGTATCTTTTGAGCTCAATTAACCAAGCCAATTTATTGGCTATAGCGGAAATCCAACATTTAAAATCGCGCTATTGCAGGTTCGTAGACCTAAAAGCTTGGGATCGCCTGAAGCAATTATTTACTCCTGACGCCAAGCTATCAGGATTTGGAGCTGTCCCTGATGGCATCTCACCGGGAGGTTTTGTTGACGGAATTGCCAGTAATTTAGCCAATGCCGTTTCCATTCACCATGTACATCAGCCTGAAATTATTATGGTTGATCAAGAAAGAGCTCGCGGCACTTGGGCGATGATGGACTACGTGGAATTCCCCCCTGACGAACCAAGTCCATACGGTGCTCGCGGATGGGTGGGCTGGGGTTTTTATGAGGAAGAGTACGTTTTAAGAGAAGGTGTTTGGCTAATCGATGTCATGAGACTGGCTAGGCTACGTATGGACGACCTAGACCCAGCTCGTCCCCCTATAAAACTAGGACGCTTAGCACCAAACCCGGATTGGATATAAACTGCTGAAAAGATCTCTGGAAAATCTAGACATCATTTAGAGGGATAGTTCTTAAAGGTTGCAGATTGTTATCGTCCGCCCAACAATTAGGTCTTTGTAACGTTCACGAACATTTGCCAAGCGTGAAGACCGAGCATGAAGCTCGTATGCCTCATCATCCACATATACCTCGTGTAGGTGTACCGCGTTGGTCCGATCTCTTGAAGTCATAACGTCAAAACGCTCGCAACCAGGCTCTTCTGCCAAAGTACCTGCAGCATGATCGCGAATTATCTCTAGAAAACACTCCATTTTGTCTGCTTTCACTTCAAAAGCGACAAGAACAACGGTTTTAGTCATAGGTTTAATTTCCTAAATCTCTATCGATGGCCCGAGAAACAATTCTGAATCTTTAATCTGTGCCGATCGGATAACCACTATTACTTTCCCGACGCTTCAGGAAAGATCGCCTCCTCCAGCATGTGGAATTCACTTTCGACTTCGTGATTGTTTCCAGTTTCATCCTCGTAATCCCAGAGAGCTTCACGAAGATCTATCAGTAGGTCTACACATTCGACAGTAGGTTTATTCAACTTTATAGAGGCGGCCAGTTCTGCCCTAATCATTGTGATACGAGCTTCCTGAGATACGTTCATTAGTTTTTCCTCGCTCGTACTGACGACTTTCCACTCTAGTCAATTAGCGCACACACGCTGATAAAAAAGGGGGAAATCAGTCAAATCTTTCAGTTACGATGAAGGAGCAAAAGAAAGGTAAGTTGCAGTCAGATACTTAGCTAGACGCCTTAACAACCTTAACTAAATCATTAACTATTCTCTCTAAATGGCTGAGAGTATTCACTTCACGCATCAAATTGCAGTATGGCTTATAGCGATATATTTCGCTATCGCCCGTCCCCCAAAGAGGCGGCGGTTCCGGATTCAACCAAAGCAAACGTTTAGATCGTTCAGACAATTCTTTGAGAATATCAGATCTAGGCTCTGTATTATTTGATCTACCATCGCCAAGAATGACGATGGTAGTTCGTTTATCGACGTCCTCGAGCCAGCCCTCACGGAAATCTTCTAAGCTTTTACCATAATCTGTTGACATATAACCAACTGAATTCATGACATGGTCAACAGCCGTTTCAACATCATTATGCTTAAAAAATTCTGATGTTTCTATAAGCTTTCCAGAAAAGGCAAAGCTGCGAACATCATTTAAAATATCATGAAGTGCATACAGAAACTGAAGTAAGAAGCGCGCCACTGCAGCGACAGAGCCAGAAACATCACAAATAGCCATCACCTTAGGCTTTGCTATTTTTTTACGTTTCCATTCTAGGTCAAACATAATCCCATCATTCGCATAATTCTTGCGCATAGTTCGCCGCAGATCTAGCATCCCCCGGTTTCTGCGCTTTGGCTTACGTGAGTGAAGAGCAGCCAAACGCTTAGCTATACGAGCTACAAGCCGACGCATTTCTTCCTGATCGCGACGATCCAAATTACCAAGCTTCGAGCGCCTTAGTCTTCCTTCCCTCAAGTCTCGACTAGTCTCTGCCCCATAAATTGAAAGACGTCTCTCAACGAGATCCCGTGTGGCCTCAAATAATTTGGCTCGGGCAGCCTCAAGCTCCCCTGCAAGGCCTACCTGCTGTCCAGTGCCTTGGCCATTTCCCTGACCATCACCAGCTCCACCCCCTTGCTGAGCCTCACGAATTGCTGCATCGAGCCCCTCCACACCCATTTCGCGTAAGATACGCTGTGTATAGAGACCACGTTGGGTGAAAAACTTAATTTCGTTCAAATTTACAGCTGCTGCAGCCTCTTCGAGAGCGGCAATCAACTCTGCTCTATCACCGTCAAGAAGCAGCTGGGACAGACTATCGGTTACATCCTGTGAGAAATTTTTATCGATATCTTCATCAAGTTCTGCTTCATCCCCAAAGGTGTCAGCGACTGCTGAGAAAAAAGCATCAAAGGTCGCATCGAACCGAGCTTTTTCCTCAACTGTTTTAGCTAGCGCAAGACCGAGACCTTGTTTTAACGACGCTCGGTCTTCCCAGCCAATAAATTTGGCTACTTCTACAGCGTCAAGAGTTTCTGCAACAGACACACGAACGTCTGCCCCCCTTACAGCACGCAAAAAGTTAACGAGGGTCCGGTCAATCTCTCCAGGCATCTGACTGCCTATTTATCCATCGCAACGGGTGCTGCCTTTTCTGCCTGTCTAACAAGATCCAAGACCTGGCGATCTACAGCTGCAATGTCTTCCTCAAACTTCAAGATAACATTTAATGTTTCACGCACTAAGTCACCATCAAGCTCAGAGGCATTGAGCAACATGAGTGCCTTCGCCCAGTCGATAGTTTCGGAGACACTAGGGTGCTTTTTCAGATCAAGTTCCCTGACCCCTTGAACAAAAGAAACGAGTTGGCGCATCAAATGTTCCGTAATTTCTGGCACTCTAGCCTTGAGAATATTTCTCTCCAGAGCAGCATCGGGAAACGGCACGTAAAGATGAAGGCAGCGACGTTTTAAAGCGTCGGATAGCTCTCGAGTGTTATTAGAGGTTAGAAAAACAATAGGCCGTTTCTTGGCTTTAATAGTCCCTAGCTCGGGGATCGATACCTGAAATTCAGATAATATTTCTAGCAAAAAAGCTTCAAATTCATGATCAGACTTATCAATCTCATCAATCAGAAGAACACATCCATTTTCTTCACGAAGGGCTTTTAAGAGGGGCCTGGGAGCAACAAACTCTTCGGAAAAAAATAGATCTGCATGATTATGCAGCCTGTCCATAGAGGCTTGGAGCGTTTTTGCATCTCCTAAAACTTCTCCAATTTTGTCCCGAAGAATTTGTGTATAAAGAAGCTGTTTAGCGTATCGCCATTCATACAGTGCTTTTGCTTCATCCAGCCCCTCATAACACTGCAACCGGATCATTGGGAGGTCAGCGAAAGTAGCCATAGTATTAGCAAGTTCAGTTTTACCAACACCTGCAGGCCCTTCAACCAACAAGGGTTTACCTAAATTACCCGCGATGTATAGCGCTGTCGCAATTGACTTGGAACAAATATACCCAAGCTCGGCAAAGCCTTCGGTAATCGTGTCAACATCTGAAAGTTTTGTGGAAAGCTCAGGGATCATTGGAATTCCATAGTTACGTGTAAGTCTGAGTGTGCGATGTTGCTATCTTAGGTGCAAGTTCATCGCTGAGGTTCTACTAAAGGCCCCTTTTCCTGGGTGAAATATTTTGCCCGGTAAGATTCTATAGCAGCGCGTGTGCGTTCAAGATCTTGAAGTGCCTCGGCCCGAGATTGCCCCATTCCATTTTCTAAAACTTTTCTCATAGCTTCATAATCCTGATTACCTTCTGAACCCACGCATTCCATGAAAGTTTTCATTTGGCCAAAATACTTATTAAATGCGTCAACAGTCAGGTTGTAAGAGCGGGCATCTGAGACCTCTAACGGGGGCGGTAGTGGCTTATAGCATCGGGTAGATCGCCAAACTCGGAAATCAGCGATTTCTGGACCATCCAATGATCCTGCCAATGTTGTGCTGGCTAGAGTGGCGGCCACCAAAAACATAAGGCTTTTAATTAAAATTTTCATTGAAATCGCACGGCAGTCACACGGGAAGGTCTCAACACCCTAATATACAGGTAAGACAACATGCTAGAGAAAATGCAAATGAAAATAATATCCTGTGCTAGCATGGTTCGGGAAAGTGTTTAACAGAATATTTGTCGAGGAAACCTGATATGGGAATCCCCTCTGCCGAAAAGACGCATCTCCTCTCTCGATACGATAGTTGGTCAAGCATACCAGCAATGGCAATGGACATGCTTCTAAGAGGCGGAAACAAACCGTTTTTGTGGTGGAAGCCCGATGGAAAAAGAGAATACGAACAATTTACCCATGCTCAAATTCGTGAGCTAATTTTATCTCTATCTCATGGGTTGATTGCAGCTGGCCTTAAACCCGGTGAACGTGTTGTTTTAGCATCTGAAAACCGCCCTGAATGGTTGATCTCGGATATTGCAATAATGCTTGCGGGAGGTGTTTCAGTACCGGCCTACGCTACTAATACCGAAAAAGACCATACTCATATAATCACGGACTCTGGAGCTGTTGGCTTAATCACATCAGGCGGAAAAGTGGCAGAGCAGGCCCTAGCAGCAGCAGCTGTATCAGACCAAGTTCGATTTACTATTGCATTCGACAGGAACAACCAGGATGCACAATTGTTAGCTGAAATTTGCGCACGACATAAAGAGAACATCGATCCCCCCTCTACTCTCAACAACATTCGCCGCAGCGACTTATCAAGTCTTATTTATACCTCAGGAACTGGAGGATCTCCTAAGGGAGTGATGTTGTCTCATCGGGCAATTTTAGCAAACTGCAAGAGCGCTCTTGATTTGGTGTTTGACCTCGATGAGATAGATGATCTGCAGAATGAATGTTTTCTGAGCTTTCTGCCCCTTTCGCATGCCTATGAACGAACGTGCGGCCAATTCTTCCCATTATCTGCCGGCTGCCAAATTTACTATGCTGAAGGATTAGACAAACTTGCTGCCAATCTTTTGGAAGCAAAACCAACAATTATGACTGCAGTTCCAAGACTATATGAAAGTTTACATGCACGTATCCTGCAAGGTCTAAAAAAAGAGTCCAAACTAAAACAAAGGCTATTCCAACGAGCAGTGCACCTAGGCCGAAAAAAAGTTGAAAATTTACCTCTAAGCATCCTCGAGAAAATAGAGAACTTTTTTCTTAACAAGCTTGTCAGAAAAAAGGTCCAAGGGCGTTTTGGCGGAAAATTGAAAGCGTTAATTTCTGGTGGTGCGCCATTAAATTATGATGTCGGCATATTTTTTGCCGGCTTAGGCCTTCGTTTATTGCAAGGTTATGGTCAAACAGAAGCGGCGCCGGTTATTTCCTGCAATAGGCCAGGCAATTTAAATCTGGAAACAGTTGGACCGAAGCTTTTGGGAGTTGAATTAAAATTAGCGTCAGATGGAGAAATACTAGTAGCAGGCGACCTACTAATGGATGGCTACTGGAACCGACCGGCTGAGACAGCGGAAACTATCAAAGATGGGTGGCTATATACAGGAGACATTGGGGAATTTGACGAGCTAGATCGCCTGAAAATCACTGATCGGAAGAAGGATCTAATTGTAAATGCAGGCGGAGATAACATCTCCCCCCAACGTGTAGAAGGTGTGTTAACTCTTCATGAGGCGATTGATCAAGCCATGGTCTTTGGAGATAAAAAACCGCATTTGGTTGCTTTGATTAACCCAGCAAAGGATTTTGCAGAACTCTGGGCAGAATCTAACGGTGTTAGTCGAGATATTTTGTTAGCTAATGACAAATTCCGGCAAGTAATTTCAGAGGCAGTTGATGAGGCCAACATGCAATTATCGCCGATAGAACGCATTCGACGCTTTATTTTGGTGAATGAAGCATTCACGATCGAAAATGGCCTTTTAACTCCAACTATGAAGATCCGAAGGCGTTTCATCACAGATCTTTACAGGGAACAGCTGGAATCCCTATATCCTCGATAATTGGCCACCATGACACCAAGGAAAATTTAGGTTGAAAACTATCTTGTGTGTTACCCTCTCGAACACGGAGTTAATAGGATTCAGCCAAAACGAGGTTTAATTTCTCTTGGATGCTGGCCTACTAAACTCCAATAACGTCATTTTTCTTATTGACCCTAGATTTGAGTAGACGCAAACCAATATGGGATTGTTGTTCAAAACTTGCTTAATCACCGCAGTTATCGCGCTTGACTTCGTAAGTACGGTAGCTTCAGCCGAAACTCGGTCAGTTCCGTCAACTCAGGCGGAAGTTCAGCTGTCATTTGCTCCTTTAGTCCAGCGTGTTGCACCCGCCGTGGTAAACATATTTACGCGGACTATCGTGAGAGAGCGACGTATTTCGCCGCTATTCAACGATCCTTTCTTTAGGCAATTTTTTGGTGACCGTTTACCGGGCGGTCGTACAAGAGAACGCGAAGAGAGCTCTCTTGGTTCCGGCGTTATTGTTGATGGGAGTGGCATTATCGTCACCAATCGACATGTCATTGAAGGAGCTGATCAAATACGCGTGGTTCTGAATGATCGACGTGAATTTGAAGCAGAAGTCCTGCAAGAGGACGAAAGATCAGACTTAGCTGTACTCAGGATAAATACAGAGGGCTCAACAATACCGTCTGCGATTCTTGCTCCAGAAGACACAATCCAAGTTGGAGACCTTGTAATAGCGATTGGAAATCCCTTCGGCGTTGGGCAGACAGTTACAAGTGGAATTGTTTCTGCTCTTGCCCGTTCGCGCCGCGGGCTAACAGATTTTGGTGTTTTTATTCAGACTGATGCTGCCATTAACCCAGGTAATTCTGGGGGTGCTTTAGTAGACATGCGGGGTCGCGTTGTCGGAGTGAACACGGCAATTTACTCAAAATCTGGAGGAAGCCTTGGGATTGGCTTTGCCATTCCTTCCAGCTTAGTAACTCGTATGGTCCAAGCCGCCAAAGATGGAGGGCGCATTGTTCGTCCTTGGCTTGGAGCCCATGGCCAAGAAGTAACTGCCGAAATTGGCGAGGCCATTGGACTATCACCACCACGTGGAGTTTTGATCGACTCTTTAAGTGAAGGCGGTTCTTTAATGAAGGCCGGTTTAAAACAGGGCGATGTGGTGCTAGCGGTTGACGGCAAACCTATTGAAGACCCTCTGGAGTTGCGTTTCAGAGTTTCAACTAAACCAATTGGCAGCAGTGTAGAATTTGACTTTTGGCGAGCAGGCGAGACCCTCCATACTAAAGTGAGACTTGAGGCTCCGCCAGAAGACCCTCCTCGAAATATAACTGTCATTCAAGAAGGTTCTCCCATTGATGGAGCCGAAGTGGCAAATTTATCACCCGCAATCAAAGAAGAGTTTAACCTCAGCATTCGTGGAGGTGGCGTCGTGGTCTTGCGGCTTCTTAGCCGTGGATTTGCCCGAAGGCTTGGCCTCCGTCAGGGAGATGTAATCACATCGATCAATGGTCAAGATATTCGTCGCGTGCAGGACCTAATTACCTCAGCAAAAACTCGTCCAAGAACATGGAAGATAGTTATTCTAAGAGGAGGGAGACAAATCTCTCTGGAGGTTGGTTAGGTCGTGTCTAATCTCTTCGAAGCTGCCGGAATAGCTGGAGCAAGCACAAAACCACTTGCAGAACGACTAAGACCTAAATCCTTATCCGAGGTCGTTGGTCAGGATGACTTATTGGGGGAGAACGCGCCTCTAACCAGAATGCTAAAAAATGGGAGATTAGCCTCTCTGATTTTTTGGGGGCCACCAGGTTGCGGAAAGACAACAATAGCTCGCTTACTCGCGGCAGAGACAGATCTTGAGTTTGTATCTCTTTCAGCTGTTTTTTCAGGTGTTGCTGACCTGAGAAAAGCTTTTGATGACGCCCGTAGTCGTAGAGAGTTAGGTCGTGGCACACTTTTATTTGTGGACGAAATACACCGATTTAATCGTTCCCAACAGGACGCTTTCTTACCTGTTGTGGAGGAAGGCATCGTTGTATTGGTCGGGGCAACCACAGAAAACCCATCATTCGAATTGAACGCAGCATTGCTCTCAAGATGCCAAGTCTTGGTATTATCGCGGCTCTCCGACAAAGCTTTGGAAACATTAATCTCAAAAGCAGAAGATGTTTCAAAATCTCCATTACCAATTGACACAAGCGCGCGAAAATCTTTGAAAGAATTAGCAGATGGCGATGGGCGTTACCTCCTCAACCTTGTTGAGGAACTGATTTACCTCCCAAGCACGCCAATACTGGATAGTGCTGACCTCAGTCGAGTGATACAAAAACGATCCCCTGTCTACGACAAAGCTCAAGAAAGCCATTACAATCTTATCTCAGCCTTGCATAAATCTATGCGAGGCTCAGACCCGGACGCTGCTCTGTATTGGCTGGCTCGTATGTTATCTGGTGGCGAAGATCCAAAGTATATTGCTCGTCGCATAGCTAGATTTGCTGCAGAGGATATAGGCCTTGCAGACCCACAAGCTTTGCCTTTAGCGCTTGCAGCTTGGGAACATTACGAACGCCTTGGCTCACCGGAGGGAGAGTTAGCACTGGCTGAGGCCGCGGTTTATTTAGCTCTAGCCCCTAAATCGAATGCGATATACACAGCCTTTAATGCTGCGATGCTAGCGGCCAAGGCTAACGGTTCACTGATGCCTCCTAAACATATATTAAATGCTCCTACAAAACTTCTAGAGGAGCTGGGTTACTCCGAGGGGTATGCCTACGACCACAACCAAGAGGAAGGTTTTTCGGGACAAAACTATTTCCCCGATGGAATGGAACGCGAAGTTTTCTATAAACCGGTAGAGCGTGGCTTCGAACGGGAGGCTATAAAGCGTCTCTCTTACTGGGCCAACCTCCGAGATAAAAGAAAAGATAAAGACAAGTGAAAGCTTTGCTGCTTGTAATGATAGGAGGAAGCCTAGGTGCGGGGCTACGATATGGTTTTAGTCTTGCTGCCTCAAAGATATTTGGGCTTGGTTTTCCATGGGGCACAATGCTTTGCAATTTGACGGGCTCTCTTCTAATGGGTGCATTAGTTGGGGCAGCTGCGATTGGATTAATCGGTGACAGCAAAGAAGCCGAGCAAATTCGGTTACTCATTGGTGTTGGTGTGTTGGGTGGTTTTACCACTTTCTCCAGTTTTTCCCTTGAAGCCATAAGCCTCTGGCAAAGAGGCGAGACCATACAATTTGCTATGTATATCTTTCTATCTGTGGCATTGGGCCTTACCGGTTTTGTAATTGGCGAAAAATTACTGCGGGGGCTTACGTGACTAGTGTCGAAAACAAGAGTGTATCGGCTGATGAAGATGGCCTTCGTCTAGATCGATGGTTTAAGAAACACTTTCCTAACTTGCCTCATGGCCGGCTGCAGAAGTTAACGAGAACGGGCCAAATTCGTGTCGATGGAAAGAGAGTAAAGACAGCTGATAGATTGTTATCAGGTCAGAATGTGCGTGTCCCCCCGATGGGGCTAGATACAAATGAAATCAACCGAATTCCAAAGCCTAAAAAGATCACAGCTAATCCTGAAGATCTTGCGATGATACAAGCGAATATCATTTATGAAGATATCATGGCAGTTGCGATCAATAAGCCATCTGGATTGGCTAGCCAGGGCGGTACTGGCACCTCAAGACATGTGGACGGGTTAATGGCTGCGCTAGCCGATGATCATGAGCGTCCCAAACTAGTACATAGGTTGGATCGGGATACATCCGGGGTTTTGCTATTGGCTAAAACCAGTAAATCTGCAGCATCTCTGGCTAAATCTTTCAGAGACCGGTCAGCGAGAAAGGTATATTGGGCAATAATCGCCGGGGTACCCAAAGTGGAGCGTGGACGCATAGACCTGGCACTCAAAAAAGCGGGTTCTCGGGGTTCTGAGCGCATGGTCTGGGATGACCAAGAACATGGAGATAAAGCATCAACCGACTACGCCGTTCTAGAGAAGGCTGGCCGCTTTGCTAGTTTGGTAGCAATGATGCCCTTAACAGGTCGCACCCATCAGCTGAGAGCACACATGGCCGCAATTGGCCATCCTATATTGGGAGACGGGAAATATGGCGGTGAGAAGTCTATATTACCAGGGATGTCATTACCGCGCGGCATGCTTCTTCATGCGCGTAGTTTGGATCTACCCCACCCAAGTGGCAAAGGGCGTTTATTTATAGAGGCTGACCCGCCTAAAGCCTTCACTGAGGCTTTATTGACCTTTAATTTTAACCCATCCGAGCTGCGAGATCCTTTTATTGAGGCAGGTCGATGACCTACCTTGCAGTGTTTGACTGCGATGGCACTCTCGTTGATAGCCAACGCCGCATAATTAGAGCGATGGAAATGGCATTCGAAGATCTAGGCCTATCGCCTCCTTCGGCTGCCGCTACCCGGCGTTCAGTTGGACTTGCTCTACCTAACGCAGTAGCTGCTGTAGCTCCTGAAGAAACTGATCCTGAACAACTTTTACAGCTCACCGATAACTTTCGTGATTCTTATAGAAGTCTGCTAACAGATCCGGAATACGAGGAACCATTGTTTCCCGGGGCTGTAAATGCCCTAGACAAAATTGCAGAAGCTGGAATTCTTTTGGCAATCGCAACAGGTAAAGGCCGAAGAGGTCTCGAGCTCACGCTGGAGCGCCACAACCTCCGAGATCGCTTTGCAGGTTTAAAAACAGCAGACGATGGTCCAAGCAAGCCAAACCCGAAAATTCTTCTAGATGTTATGGCAGAACTAGGTGCCTCTGATGATTGTACGATAATGCTTGGAGATACGAGCCATGATATGGCAATGGCGAGAACAGCGAGAGTTCCATCAATTGGTGTTGCCTGGGGCTACCACCCTCCAGAAGAATTAAAGATCTATGGCGCCGCCGAGATCATAAACTCATACGAGCAAGCTCCTTCGGCAGTGATTAAAATTTTGGGGTGCTGAGGATGAAACGTTTTTACAAATCTGCCTCTACTCACCTGAGCGATGAAGAGTACGAGGTACACCTCGACGGCAAACCAGTGCGCACTCCAAACCGAAATTTACTAAAATTCCCAACATTAGCTTTGGCAGAGGCTTCGGCGTCAGAATGGAACGGACAAGCTGAGAAACTTGAAATTACCGAAATGCCCATGACGGC
>VMCJ01000040.1 GCA_008081395.1 Rhodospirillales bacterium
GCTTCTGAAATGGCATAACATCATATGTCAAGATATTACGGACAAAAGCTTGCTGCGTTTCATCAAGACGATTGAGCCACTGCTTCGACGCTCCAATCCAATAATAATCCCCGACAATGCCGTTCAAGCCGGCGATCGTGAAAAATGGCGCTTGATCCTTCGTGGTGTTAAACCCACCAAGAGATGTCAAAAGACCATCAATAACACCAGTCTGGAGTGCCGGAGGAACATCACCGAACGCCATAGTGGTTGGGTTTGAACCAAGAGCAGCAAGCAGAGCATTCTCAGCTGGTCCCATGGAACGAATCTTCTTTCCTTGGAAATCCTCTGGCTTCATCAAGCGGCTTCCAGACCCTGCTCCCATGTACATGGATAAGTGTCCAGCAGCAAAAACTTCGATATCGTGAACTTTATCAAAGCGATCTATTAAGAATTTATATGTTGAGGTAGTCTCAAGACCATTAATTGCCCCTGCTGTAGTCAGTAGTTGAGGCCCAACGACAAGGTTCATGTAGGGATCTACAGCTGCGGTTTTACCGAACTGACCCCAGGTCATTTCAAGGTTGCCCTCTGTCATTGCCTCAACAGCTTCTGGAATGCGATAAAGCGCTCCAGCAAAATAAAGCCGAACCTCACTTCCAGGCACGAGAGCTTCGAGCCTTTCTTTGAAGTAAGTCATTGCAATTCCAGCCGGATGAGGTGGTCCGGTCAGGTCCGCCGCGATACGGATTGTCATTGGCTTTACGTCGGCCGTTGCAGCCGAAGCGCCAAACACCGTCAGTGCGGCGGCGGCAACTGCAGAAAGCAGGCCTTTTTTGCCAAACTGCATATTGATAATCTCCCTGATTTATTGCTTTTAAAACTTTAAACGGCATCTAAAACGATTTTTTAGATAGCAGTCTTTACAATAACCCGTCTTTGAGTTTCGCGCGAGTCAATTATTCATTGCCGCCAGTTTGATAAATTTAAGAAATAACTCTGACAGGATTACCAGCGATCCAGCTCCGTACACACTCAACTGATTCCCGATAGAAAATATCAAGCGTGTCCTCAGTCACATACCCAAGATGAGGAGTTAGAATGGCATTGTCTAAAGTACGAATAGGATGGTCTGCTGGTAAAGGTTCAACTCCATAGACATCCAACCCTGCCCCACCAATAGATCTAGCCTGGAGAGCAGAAAGTAAGGCCTCTTCGTCGATTATCGGACCACGAGAAGTATTTACGATACACGCCGTTGCCTTCATTTTTGCAAGGTCGTCACCTCCAACTAGACCTCTTGTTCTATCGCTTAACACCAAATGAACCGAAATAAAGTCTGACTCTCTGAACAAAGTATCCTTATCTACCAACTTTGCTCCATGATCCTTGCATGTCTCCTCAGTTAAATTTTGGCTCCAGGCAATCAAATTCATATTAAATGCGCGTGCATATACTGCGAGTTGTTGGCCAAGCTTTCCGAGGCCAAGAAGCCCGAGCGTTGCACCATTTAGGCTTTTACCAATCGTCGTCTGCCACTCGCCTCGGCGCATCCTCCGTCCCTCTTGGGGAATGGAGCGCGCAAGTGAAAGGATCAACCCCATAGCAAGCTCTGGTGTGGGGGTAGAGCTACCTCTTGTGCCTGTTACCACGACATTTCGTTCTCGGGCTGCATCCATATCGATGGAAGCATTCCTCATACCTGTGGTGACAATTAATTTCAGATTTGGCAATGCTTCTATCACCGACTTAGGGAAAGCAGTCCTCTCTCTCATCAAACAAACAACTTCAAAGGGCTTCAGACGCTCAATTACTCGACTTTGGTCTGCTTGATGATCCCGAAAAACTGTTACATCTAGGCCGCTCCAATCCGCAGCAGATAGAGCCACTCCCTGATAATCATCCATTATTGCTATTTTGGTCATTTGCCTTTGCGTCCTTAATTTCGCCTAGTTCTTGCTATTACGATTGCGCCGAAGTTTTATGCTTGTCTAGTAGAGAGTAAATCAATCGTTCGCGCATGTTTGGAGAAGCTATTTGTTGAAAAACATGGTTTTTCATTGGGGAAGTACCTTCCGCACGGTTTCCGCGGCCTTGATTATTTTTTCTCTGGCTGCTTGCCAGACTAATCAAACAGGTCCTCTCACACCTAACCAAACGACTAATAAATCATCTTCAAAAGAGATATTCGCAGCACCAGAAAAATCAGCCCAAGCACCAAGTGCGAATATCAAACCATTGCCATTAGTCCGCTCTCGTCCAGTCAAAATTGCGTTACTCGCTCCATTTTCTGGAGCAAACGAAATTGCTGGTAAGGAAATCACTAACGGCGCCGCCATGGCATTACTAGACACACCTGATGTGGTGGCGGAATTGGTTTCTTTTGACACTGCAAGTGACATTCTAAAGGCAGCCACCGAAGCTTCTGCGTCTAAAACAGATATTATCGTTGGTCCACTTTTTGGCCATGACGCTACGGCTATATCTCCCATCCTTACAAATTCAGGATTGATGGCTCTATCTTTTTCAAAAGACAGCCGGATTATCAGCTCTAATATCTTTTTAATGGGCCAAGCCGTTGAGCTAGAAACATCACGAATTTTGAGGCATGCTGCTCGTTCAGGAGCAAAAACCGTTGCCATTTTTGGTCGCCAAGGCCCCTTTTCTGCAGCAAGCGTAAAACAAGCGCAAAGAGAAGCCAATTTCTCCGATCAGCTCAGGGTGCAGCTTGCTGTCTATGATGAGGACGAGGATTATACTTCGGTTGCCCGAAGGGTTCGGGATCTAACGAGAAATGAATTTCGGCAGAGCAACCGAAAAATTAACGCCATCCAGCTCAAATCCCAACTCATTGAGGCAAACACTCCCGACGGTATTTTAAATTCCATGGCATCTCAGTATTCTGGTCGGGAGAAAGAATTGCTGGAGAGCTTAGCTCAGTCTTACAGACGGATGACAACTACCGGCATTCCTAAAATTTCGGCAATTAACTCTGTTATCAATCGCTACACTGCTGCTGGTGGCCTCGGCCAAAGTCCGATCGATACATTTCTATTAACGGTCAGCGGTGCAGAGCTCTCTACCGTAGCTCCAATGTTTCAGCTTTACGATGCAAAAGCGGCGGGCGTTCAATTGGTTGGCTTATCCCGCTGGAAAGAAATGGACCCCAAGCGTGCACGAGAATTGCATGGGGGAAAATTTGCAGCGCAGCCATCAGATGATATTTTCAACAATCGTTACAAATCTATTTTTGGAACTCCTCCTACAGAACTCGTTGGAATAGCATATGACGCCATGAAGCTAGCACTTGAAGCTAGCCGCGAAGGGTCGCGCCCCCTAAAATCAATTGAACTCAGAAAAATCGGTTCCATAAGAGGCGCTCATGGTTCGGTACGTATGTCCAATGGTGGTATGGCTTTGCGCCCTTTAGAAATTCTTGAAGTAAGGTCAAGAGGATTTCAGGTCATAGAGCCAGCTCGCATAATTGATCCATTGGCAATCGCTGAAACATCTGCAAGCTCGAAGTGACGCTCCAGGGCTAAATACATGGAATATTTAACTGAACTCTGGCCAGTAATTTCGCTCACCTTAAAGCTAGCTTCTGTAACTACAGTGCTACTGTTATTGATAGGATCCCCAATTGCATGGTTCTTAGCGCGCTGCAAATCTGGTTGGAAAGAACCTCTTGCCGCGTTGATCGCGATGCCATTGGTACTGCCACCCACAGCTCTTGGTTTTTATTTGCTTTTGGCTTTAGGTCCAGATGGACCCGGCGGATGGCTTGCAAATCTTTGGGGTGGGCGCAGCCTCGCCTTTTCATTCACCGGCCTTGTAATTGGCTCGATGGTCTATTCGCTGCCGTTTGTCGTGCAGCCCATTCGCAACGCATTTGAGGCAATTCGCGAGCCAACATTGGAAGCAGCTCGGACCCTTGGCGCCACCCCAACGGACATCTTTTTTCGCTTAGCCTTACCACTGGCGCAGCGAGGAATTCTCACTGGCGCTATCCTGGCTTTCGCCCATACCATAGGAGAATTCGGCGTTATTCTGATGATAGGCGGCGATATTCCTGGAGAAACTCGCGTTGCCTCAGTGGCGTTGTACGACTTCGTCGAAGCATTGGAATGGGGCAAAGCTCATATCCTCGCCGCAGGCATGATTGCATTTTCCTTTCTGGTAGTTCTCACCGCTCTTATGCTCAGCAAAACTCAGCGGACATCCTAAGCATGAACACTGATAGGATCATTGCACAATTTAAAGGAAAGGTAGGCGGCTTTTCAGTCGACGCAAACTTTGAAATTCCTCTATCTGGTGTGACTGCACTTTTTGGGCCGTCAGGATCAGGAAAAACAACCATCCTCCGTTGCCTTGCTGGTCTTACAAAACTTCCAGGCTCGCTAAGTGTTGGGAATTTAGCATGGCAGACACCTAACCATTTCACTCCGCCCCATCTAAGACCCATTGGTTTTGCATTTCAGCAAGCCGAATTATTTCCCCATTTATCGGTGAACAAAAATCTGGATTTTGCGGAAAAACGGTCTGCAAGACGCCAGGGTGCAGGCACACCAATAGATAGATCGGTGATTGTTGAATTATTGGGTCTCACGCATTTATTGAGACGCATGCCAACCAACCTCTCTGGAGGTGAACGACAGCGCGTTGGCATCGCGCGAGCCTTATTATCACGCCCCCGCTTACTTCTTTTAGATGAGCCGCTGGCCGGTCTTGATCAGTTGGCAAAAGAGGAAATCCTCCCATACCTTGACAATCTCACTACAGCATCAAACGTCCCTATAATTTATGTAAGTCACGATATTGGTGAGGTGGCACGTTTATCAGACCTTATTCTCCAAATATCCAAAGGCCGGGTCGTGGGAATAGGGCCGGCGAACGAAATGGTCGAGCGCCTTGGCCTTGATGCGGGAGTATCATTATTCGAAGAGAGTGTTCTTTTGACTGGCCATATTACTAGCCATGATAAAGCGAACAGAATGACACAAATCAGTATGGCAAATGGCCAGCTGGCATCACCTATTATTGATCTCCCTATTGCACACAAGGTTAGAATTCGGGTCAGAGCACGTGATGTGGCCATTGCATTGGAGGCACCAAAAGCCATCAGTATTCGCAATATATTGCCTGCGACCGTGGTTATTTGTGAGATTGACCAAGCAACTGGATCAGCCAATGTGTCACTTGATCTTGGGGGACAAAGCCTGCGTGCACGAATTACGCTTGCTTCGCTGAATGAACTTGATTTGCGACCAGGTAATCAGGTGTTCGCGTTGATCAAAAGCGTAACGTTTGATGGGCGCTAATTACGATCAAGGAACACCGTTAATCTTTGCATAGCCTTATTCAGATTTTCTTTTGACGATGCAAAACAGAGACGTATCCAGCCTTCACCTTCCGGGCCAAATGCTCTGCCAGGAGCAACTCCGACTTTTGTTTCTTGGAACAACTGCTTAGCCCAGTCCAAGCTATCGTTCATCCCCTGCACTTGAAAGAATGCATAGAAAGCCGCTTGAGGTTTTGAAACCGCAACTTTTGGATGCTCAAGTAAAGCTGACATCACAATGTCTCTTCCTTGGCGACATCTCTCACGGATTTCTTGAACAAGGTGTTCGCCTTCTGTCACGGCAACCAAAGCCGCCTTTTGCAAAAAGGGGGGAACAGAACTGACGCTGTACTCAATCAACTCATTAAAAGCATGATTTAACCAAGCTGGATGCGTAAGCCAGCCCACTCGCCAGCCCGTCATAGCCCAGCTTTTTGAGAAGCTGTTAACGACAATAACAGCATCCTCTGGCTCTGCTATATCAAGGAATGAAGGTGCTACTTGTCTTTCATACACTAACCGAGTGTAGACCTCATCTGACATAATCCAGATGCCATGCTTGCGTGAAAATTCCAAAATTTCCTGTTGCTGTTCCCTTTCCATCATCCAGCCGGTTGGATTCCCCGGTGAATTGATGAAAATCATTCGAGTGTTTTGGTCGCAAGAAGCAAAGAGGGCATCAAGGTCAAGATTCCAAACACCATTTTCGGCCTGGAGGGCAACCAATCTAACCTCAGCTCCGGCCACCTCTGCCGCCGCCTGAGCATTAGGCCAAACTGGTCCAACAATCACACAATTATCCCCAGCTTGCAGAATTGCCTGCATTGCAGTCAAAATTCCGTGCATCCCCGAAGCGGTTACGGTCACTCGTTCTGGGCCGACGTCTCGGTCATAGAGATTGGTCATATATTCCGAAAGTGCGCTCCTAAGCTCAGGAAGACCCCGCTTATGACTGTAGAAAGTCTCTCCAGCAACCATAGCCTGATGAGCGGCATCGCAGATAAAGTGCGGAGTTGGAATGTCCCCTTCCCCGTACCATAGTGGTATAGCGTCCGCATCGCCCAAGCCGAGGCGAGCAACCTCACCAATCAATTGTGGGGTTGCCTCAGCTACTCGCGAACGTATCCGGGCACGACCTGGAGCGTTGGCAGGCCCCCTAGCCGAATTTACCAAGGATCAAACTCCGACTGTTATCGCTGTTAGGTGCGATAGCTAGGATCCTGACGGTCCAACCCACGTAGAAGCCCTGGCCAGGCCCGTTCGCCTTTAGGCTCTGAACCAATAGCGCCATATTTAGCTAAACTAGCGAGCGCATCATCATCAGGAACGATATAGTCTTTTCCAGAAGCTAATACGTCTACTTGGATCTTACAGCTCATTTCCATGTAATAAAGAAAGTGAAATGCTTCTGCTGCGGAACGCCCACATGCAAGCAATCCGTGGTTTCTGAGCACCATAAGGTACTTGTCGCCAATATCTCGCTGTAAGCGATCACACTCATCTTCATCAGACGTGACCTGCGCATAATCGTGATAGGCCACCTGATCAAGGATAAGATTTGAGTGTTGAGATAATGGGAGCAAACCACATTCCATCGCCGAGACAGCCGTTCCCGCACGTGAATGGGTGTGTAGGACGAAATTCACTTCGGGGCGCGCTTTTAAAACAGCGGTATGGATTAGATGGCCCGCCTCATTATATTCACCTCCAGGAGGATCAATCACGTTACCATCCCAGTCCGCCTTTATCAGGGAGGACGCCGTTATTTCATCAAAAAACAGGCCATAAGGGTTGATCAAGTACGCGTTATCTTCACCCGGAACTCGGGCAGAGATATGAGTGTAGATCAGATCTGTCCATCCATATTTGACAAAGAGACGGTACAAAGCTGCAAGATCAACACGTGCCTTCCATTCGGCTTCGGAATATTTTGAGTCTACAGCCCTAAGAGCTGGTTGTGCAGGAGGGTTCATGGCCTCTCTCCTTAAAGTTTTTGTTTAATTTCTATGACTTCGCGGGTGCGGGTTACTTTGCCGTCCCATAGACGATCAAATTCCGCTATCAGCGTTTTAATCGCCTCAGAGGAGGCAATAGCACGAGCTCGCTCTAGATTTGGAAATTTGTAAAGAGCGATATGGATACCTGGGGTGACATCACTCCAGCCGCGCTCAGCTCCCTCTGCTCCAAATGCTTTGATAGCGTCGGGCAAGTGCTCTTTTTCATACCAAAGGTCAAAGGCCTCACGGCTTTCTTCTTCTACCTCTGCTTCAACAATCAGATAAGCGGCCATTTTCGGTTTCACTCCCAAAACAGAGCCGAAATAGAAGCAGTTCCTGAAAGATCTTGCAATCTTTTAAAGCATCCAATTTTCTTCGCTCTGCGCGAAACAGTCAAAGATCCCCGGTCTGAAAACCCGCAAGCAAAAATCAGTTTTTCAAGATCAGAAGAACACGAAGGTCACTAGCACGAAGATAGGAACCAAAATCAGCCCAGACCACGCCATGTAGCCAAAGAAGCTAGGCATGCGGATACCACCTTCTTCAGCAATCGCACGGACCATAAAGTTTGGAGCGTTACCAATGTAAGTATTAGCACCCATGAATACGGCACCCGCAGAAATAGCAAGTAGTGTTTGGGCCATTGGTCCCATCAATGCTTGTGGATCGCCGCCTGCGGTATTGAAAAATACCAAATAAGTAGGCGCATTATCAAGAAAACTGGACAAAATCCCTGTTAACCAGAAATAGGTTTGATTAATTGGTTCGCCTTCTGGCGTAGAGACCATCGAGACCAGACCACTAAGTGCACCGGAACTTCCAGCTTTAAGGATGGCAATAGCTGGAACAATAGTAAGGAAAATACCAATAAATAATTTCCCTACTTCCATGATTGGGAACCAAGTAAATCCGTTTGCCGTCCTGTTTTGCATAGGGGTGATTTTCCAGGACAAGTATGCAATCAGCAGTAAAAGGATATCACGGGCTATGTTCTGCAGTTCCCAGTGTACGTGATAAATAACAAATTCAAGGTGTGGCTTCCAAATACCACTCATCAGAACAGCTGCGACGATCCCTGCAAGGAATAAAAAATTTACTTTCCCATCAATACCAATGGCCTCATGAGCTTCATTAGGGTCTGGTTCCGGCACCCCACCTTCTTTCTTAACGAGCGCGGAGTCTATCGCGAAGTAGAGGGCCAATAGGATAAGAGACACCATTAGCATTGGCATGAACATGTGTGTTGTAGGCCAGAAGAACTCAACTCCTTTGAGGAATCCTAAAAACAATGGCGGATCGCCTAACGGAGTCAGTGATCCCCCGATATTCGCAACCAAGAAAATAAAAAATACAATCGTGTGAACGCGATATTTACGCTTCTCATTCGCACGCATCAAAGGTCGGATTAACAACATGGCCGCGCCCGTCGTGCCCATCCAACTTGCCAGTACTGTTCCCAAAAGAAGAAATCCAGTGTTCAGGATTGGCGTGCCAACCAGACGTCCCCGAACCCGCACGCCTCCAGCTACGGTAAAGAGTGATAACAATAAAATGATAAAAGGGATGTACTCTAAGAGAAGGACATGGATCACTTCATAAACCGCGATGGATGCACCAAAAACAACGGTAAATGGGACCAAAAAAGCGGCCGCCCAAAATGCTGAAATTTTCCCAAAATGGTGGTGCCAGAAATCTGGCGCCACAAGGGGAAAAATTGCGATAGAAAGAAGTATTCCCGCAAAGGGCACGATCCATAGAAGCCCCAACTCTCCACCATCTAAATGCGGCGCTCCTGCCCCTGCAGCAAGGACAGGCGATGCTACTGAGAAAGTTATCAAAGCAAGAAGAGCACTAAAGATCCGAAATTTCATCCTCATCCCCTGCGGTTTAATCGGTTGGCTATCTCTGAGCGCCAAAACTTTTCTTGGACAGAGTATGCATAAGCTCGTGCGGAACGCCAAGCTCTCTTGGCATTAAAAGATGGGTGAAAGAAGTATCAATGGAGATTGAATCATCGTATGTGGACTCATATCTTGGTGAGTAATGTTGAAAATTCGCGAGCAGCGCTGCGCGATACCGCTAATCTCTAAAGGCAATTTTATTATGGAAATGCAAGGCGAAGCCCAAATTCCCGCACCAAAGCAGGTAGTCTGGGACGCATTGAACAACCCCTCAGTTCTGCGTGAGTCAATTCCTGGTTGTGAAGAGTTAAACCAGGAAGGTGATGATAGCTTTACCGCAAAGGTTAAAGCGAAAGTAGGGCCTGTCAGCGCTAGGTTTTCAGGAAAAGTCCACTTGTCAGATATTGATCCCCCAAACGGTTATCGCATTCATGGAGAAGGTTCGGGCGGAGCGGCTGGTTTTGCTAAAGGCGGCGCAACTGTAAACCTCGAAGATGATGGCGCTGGCGGAACTGTTTTGAAATATAGTGTGGATGCTAGCGTGGGTGGCAAGCTAGCACAGATCGGTTCTCGGTTGATTGACGGAGCCGCCCGCAAACTTGCCGACGAATTTTTTGAAAAATTTGCCAAACTTGCGGCAGAACAGAGCTCGGCCGCAGAGACTGACGTTGATAATGAAACAGTGATACAAAAAACATCAACTTCAGACCAAACATCTACTACCGAAGGTAACGTATCAAATAGCTCGGAGCCGGGAAAAACCTCTCCTGAAAAAGGTATTTCTCTGCCTATATGGCTGTTAGGCTTAGCGATTATCCTAGGGGTTTTGCTTTACGCTTTCTTTTAAAAAGAATGTTTTGAAGTTGACCGTAGGCTTCAAGAGTAAGATTATTTTCACATAACGAATATCAGCAAGAGTTGCTGGGGCGTTCATTGCGGAGAGTGCGATGCCAAGCGTATCAATGACAATTAATGGCAAGCAAGTTGCAGGTGAGGTCGAGGAGCGCACACTGCTCGTCGACTTTATTCGTGAAGACCAACGTCTCACAGGAACACATGTTGGATGTGACACCAGTCAATGCGGCGCTTGTGTTATCCATGTGAATGGTGAGGCAGTAAAAGCATGTACAATGCTCGCTGTTCAAGCGAACAATTCTGAAATAACCACGATCGAAGGCCTCGCGAATGGCGACGATCTACATCCAATGCAAGAGGCCTTTCGAGACAACCACGGCCTGCAATGTGGCTTCTGTACTCCTGGAATGATTATGAGTGCCGTTGCTCTCGCTAAAAGAAATTCTGCGCCCTCCGAAGCAGAAGTGCGTCACTACTTGGAAGGCAATCTCTGCCGTTGCACCGGCTACCATAACATCGTCAAATCAGTGATGGCCGGCGCAAGGGCTATGACCTAAGTCAGAGATCAAAAGAGGAAATAATGTATAATTTCAAATACCAAGTTGCTTCCTCAGCTGAAGACGCAACATCGAAAATAAATGCGTCGGACGAAGGTAAACTTCTTGCAGGTGGCATGACACTTTTGCCAACTATGAAACAGCGGCTGGCAATGCCCAGTGATCTTATTGATCTATCTGGGGCCTCACTGACCGGGATAACCGCATCAGAGAAAACAGTATCTATCGGCGCCATGACTACCCATGACACGGTTGCCAACTCCAAAGAAGTATCAACAGCCATACCTGCACTGGCAAAATTGGCCGGTGGAATTGGGGACCCAGCAGTGCGAAACCGTGGTACCATTGGGGGTTCAATTGCTAATAATGATCCAGCAGCGGATTATCCTGCCGCTGTGCTTGGACTGGGTGCAACAGTTATAACTAACAGGCGGTCGATCAGCGGCGATGACTTTTTTAAAGGTATGTTCGAAACGGCTCTGGAAGAAGATGAGGTAATCGTTAAAGTTGATTTCCCAACTCCTCTCACAGCTTCCTACGTAAAATTCCCCAATCCTGCATCAAGATACGCCATTGTCGGCGTGTTTGTAGCGAAAACAATTTCGGGTGTGAGAGTAGCCGTGACTGGTGCAGGTGCGTGTGTATTCCGAGCAACAGAGATGGAAGCTGCACTAACGAAAGATTTTTCCCCTGCCGCGTTGAACGATTCATCGATCTCCGAGGATGGGCTTAATGCTGATATTCACGCAAGTGCCGAGTATCGTGCACATCTGGTTGGAGTAATGGCCAGACGTGCCGTAGCTGCTTGCGAATAATTCAGCAGAACAGCTTTAGAGTAAGGTGGAAAAAGATCAATTAATTCCCCCAATAGCCTGGAGTAGCCTTTTTCCAACTCAGAAAAGACTGAGCCGACTCAGTTGGATCTAGCCAGAGGTTTATTCCAAATTCAGCAGAAAATCTGTCTATAGATAAGGGTCTACGGTCACTAAGGCCGTGCAAATTCACATTTGATTCCTCATCATTCTCTGCAAGTCTCCAGCACAGTTCTGGTCTCACCGAAGTAAGGGCGTCCAACCAATCGGCAACTGCCCAGCTTTTACCTGCTGAAATATTGTAAAGACTATGCTTCCGCGATTTTGCTTTTAATAAAATTGCGACAGCTTCTGCCACTTTCCTGCTATCAGTCCAATCTCTAGCACACCTTCGAGGAAGAACTGCGACCTCGCCTTTAAGCATCAGTATCGCTGCTTGCAAATGTGGAGAAAGCGTATCACGACGCCCTGTATCTCGCTCCCATCGACCATAAACAGCTGATAGTCTTAAATTAATGATATCGGTGGCCCAAAGTTCAGAAAGACGAGCCGCGATCCCCTCCGAAGCAAGTTTTGATACTCCGTATAGGGTATTTGGCTTTGGCCACGTTCCCTCTTCCGTGATACTTCCATCTCCCTCAAAACCAGAAATTCCATAGGCCGAAGCTGAGGAAAGGTTGATAATACGCTTAACTCCTACTCCTCGGGCAGCTTGAAGAAGATTTGTAAAACCAAGAATGTTGGTCTCCAACGTCTCCGTTGGTCGCTCTCGTTCTCTTGCATCTGCTGACGTTACTGCCGCCGCACAAACTAAAGCATCAATGCCTCTAAGGGCCTGCGCCGCCTCACCAGCATCGGTAACATCGGCAACCTGAATTTCAAGAGCGCCTGGACCGCTATGGGCACCAAGAAATTTTAACGCTGCTTCTGGAGGTTGGTTGATATCAACAAGAAGCACATGGGCTCCTTGTTGCAAAAGTACCTCCGCAATCGCCAATCCCACAAAACCTGAGCCACCAGCAATCCCAACAAGCATCAGTGCCTCCCAAACAATTTAACGGATAATCGCAGCGGTAGCCCAAACGATGCAATACGCATTAATTTTGAAAACGGTTAATAATTTGACAAACCACATGTTAGTATCTTCGTGTTTTTTCTAAGTCTGAAAAATAATTGCCTGTAGCGCACACTCATTGAATTAGGGTCACCGAAAATGGCTTTAGTCTCAGAAGCTCCACCAAGCCAAGCCCGAGTGCTATCACTGATCGGCGTTGGGCATTTTTTGAGTCATTTCTACATACTATGCCTGCCCCCGATGTTACCGCTATTCGCTAGAGAATTCGACGTGGGCTTCGCAATATTGGGAGGAGCGCTCACAGGATACGCCTGGATCGGAGGCATCCTTCAAGCGCCAGCCGGAGCAGCACTAGAGAAAATTGATGCCCGCAAAATGCTTGCTGCAGGCCTCGCACTAAACGCCACTGCAATTGGGCTTATTGGGTTAGCTGAGAGCTTTTGGCAATTTGCTGCTTTGGCTGTGATCGCAGGAGTTGGGAACGCAGTATTTCATCCAGTTGACTACGCTATCATTGCGGCAAAGGTCACCGAAAAGCATCTTGGCCGAGCATATTCATTACACACTTTTTCTGGGTTTTTTGGTGGGGGTGTAGCACCGGTAGCTATGCTCACCCTAAGCGGTATTTTTGACTGGCGAACAGCCTTTATCCTCGTTGGCATTTTCGGAGTTTGCGCAGCAGGAGTAATCTTAGCGCAAGGAGATGCCCTCGCCGGGGAAGAAAAAGCTAATACAACACAAAAAGAAAAATTAGGTGCATCAAAGTCAGTTTTATACTCAGCGCCAGTGCTTCTCTATTTCCTCTTTCTCGCAACCTATGGCTTGGCAACGGGCGGGATCAGCTCTCAAGGTGTTGTTGTTATGGTCAAACTGGGTTTGGCAGATGAAGTTGGGGCTGCTCAGGTTTTATCTACCTACCAATTCTCAGTCGCTGGCGGGATCTTATTAGGAGGAGTAATCGCCGAAAAATTTGGTCGCCATGGTTTAACCGCAGCCATCTGCTTGCTAACCACAGCGGCGTTGATGCTAACCCCCTCTGGACTTCGCCTCGACGGAGCATGGCTTTACTTAGTCTTCGCAGCTGCAGGATTCGGTTTTGGCGCCGTGCTACCGGCGCGAGATCTAATGGTTAGAGCAATTACACCTGCCGGCGAAAACGGGCGAATTTTTGGGTTTGTGTTTGTTGGCCTTTCAATTGGCTCAGGACTAGCGGGCATTTTATTTGGTGCACTAGTCGACGCTGGTTTTGATATGTGGGTATTCCCGATCGTCAGCATTCTTCTGACTTCAGCGGTAATCATCACAACCTTGGCTCAATTGGCAGCCGGTAAAGCACAGTCACTGGAACAAAGAAACTAACCGCGATGAGCTTTGCTATATATCTTGATGACGCCTCACTTAGTCACAACCCGACGCCAGGCCACCCTGAACGCCCTGCACGCTTTGAAACAGCAGTTCTCAGGCTTTCTGAACCAGACCTGAAAAATCTACCACGCCGAACAGCAAGCTTAGCAAAGCCAGAGCAAATCAAATTGGCTCACGCTGAGAATTATGTCGACTTCATATTAGGGGCCGAACGAGACGATGCCATAATTATGCTAGATGGCGACACTTCTATAGGCCCTGGGTCAACTCAAGCTATTTTAAAAGCAGTTGGAGCAGGCATTGACGCTGTAGATGACATTCTCTCCGATAATATTACACGGGCATTTGTGCTTGCTCGACCGCCTGGCCATCATGCTGAAGTCGATCGCGCCATGGGGTTTTGTTTTTTTAACTCTATCGCAATAGCTGCCCAACACGCTCGTAAAACGCATCACCTAAAGAGAGTAGCGATCCTCGACTTCGATGTGCATCACGGCAATGGAACCCAATCTATTTTCTGTGATGAGCCAGACGTAATCTTCGCCTCCACCCATCAAATGCCTCTTTTCCCAGGAACAGGCGCTGTCTCCGAACGAGGGGTTGGCAATATCTGGAATAGGCCTCTTGCTCCGGGCGACACCGGCAATGACTTACGCACTGCTTGGGAAAAACACTTGTTTCCTGCGATAGATGAATTTGAGCCAGAGCTAATCCTAGTATCCGCCGGTTTTGACGCTCATATTCGTGACCCTTTAGGCAACATCGAAGCTGAGGCCTCAGACTTTGGTTGGATTACTGATAGAATAGTAGAGCTTGCCAACGCACACGCCTCAGGCAGAATTATTGGGTTCCTTGAAGGAGGGTATGACCTCCAGGGCCTATCAGAATCCCTAGCGGCCCATCTGACTAGTCTTACAAAAGGACTTTGAAGTAGAGATATCGAGTGGAGTATTTTTTTCATCTCCTTATCAGTGGGCTCTTATCTGGTCCCGTTTATGCGGTGGTTGGGGTGGCTTTTGTTGTTCTTTATCGCGCTTCATCGGTTTTAAATTTCTCTCTCGGAGCTTGGGTAAATCTTGGAGCGAAATTAACTGGTATAGGCACCTCAACGATTGGACTCCCCCTATTTATAGCGATCCCAGGAGCACTAGCTGCACTCTCTGGTTTGGCCGTAATTTTTAACAAACTGGTCGTCGACAAGCTTTCAAATCGTCCTATCACATCCATGGTGATGGCCACGCTTGCACTCGGTGTTCTTATGCGTGCAGGTTCAGCTTGGACACTAACTGGACTACCAAGCGAAATTGTCTTGCCTTTTGGCAACGAGCTACTTTGGTGGGGAGATATTCCCCTTCCACCTTCTCGCTTACTAGCAAGCTCAGCCGCAGTTGGAATAATCGCTGGGCTTTGGGTTTTCTTTGAGTTCACTCGAGCTGGTATTGCTCTAAGAGCAATTGCTGACGATACCGCAGCCGCTGCTTCAGTTGGTATCCCATCTATGCATTATCTATCCTTAGCTTGGGCATTATCTGCAGTGGCAGCTGTCGCCGGGGGAATACTATGGACGGTAGATGGGCTCGGTGGCTTTTCCATGACGTTGGTACTTGCAAAAGTTTTACCGGTAGTGGTCATAGGAGGCCTTACAAGTTTTGCAGGGACAATAGTTGCTGCAATGCTAATTGGCGTTACGGAAAATATGGCTGCGGGTTATCTTGATCCTGTAATTGGGACAGGGTCCGGCGCACTTGTATCAGGCCTTTTAATCTTCATAACTCTCGCCATTAGTCCTAATGGTCTATTTGGTAAAGCAAGTGTGCAAAGAATTTGACCATCACACCAGTTGCTAACGATTTAATGTGAAATTACGTCCATGTTTAAATTGGTCGCATAAATTTTTTATTTTCTTGGCCCAAAGAAAAAACAATAAATTCTCGACACATCTAAATATTTTTAACAGAAGGCTCAGGGAACGGGTCGCATAAACTTGTATCCTATATATGATCTGTATGCCGCCTCGAAGGATACCCATATGCCGCATCCTGCGCCCGGCCATGGCCGGCTAGAAGACCATCGATTTTTGACAGGCCAAGGCTTGTATACTGCCAACCTTCAAAGATTTGGTATGGCTCATCTTGCGGTCGTGCGTTCTCCTCATGCACACGCTGACATAATTTCCATAAATGTAGATCACGCGAAACGTTTTCCTGGCGTCTTACTCGTCATGACAGGTCCAGACTGGACTGCTGCTGGTTACGGTGACTTGCAGAACACCTCTCAAATTCCAAGCGACCCTCCCCTAGTACGCCCTCCCCGTCCTGTACTTGCTAGAGACCGGGTCCGACACCAAGGAGAGCCAGTCGCCTTTGTTGTTGCAAAAACTCGTGTAGCCGCAACCGATGCAGCAGAAGCGATAGCAATTGACTACGCACCTCTGCCCTCAGTCGTTACTCCTGAGGATGCAGTTAAAGAAAATGCAATCCAAATTTGGGACGACGCTCCGGGTAATATTTGCGCACTCTTTTCCGCAGGGGATTGGGAAAAGGCTACAGCCAACATCAATGCTTCCACGCACATTCTCGAATTTACTTGCGATAACCATAGAGTTTCAGCTTTACCTCTCGAAACTAGAGCAGCAATTGGCGAGTACGACAGAAATTCGGACAGCCTGCTTTTGACAGCATCCACCCAAGGTGTGCACACGATAAAAAATGGCCTTCTTCCCGTCTTTAATATCTCGAAAGAAAAACTGCATGTAGCAGCTGAGGATGTAGGAGGAGGCTTCGGGGCGAAAAACTTTGTGTATCCTGAGTGGGCAATGGTGCTGGCTGCGGCTAAGAAATTAAATATTCCTGTTCGATGGATCGGCGATCGAAGCGAAGACGTCACATCTGGTGCTCACGGTCGCGCAGTTAAGACTTACGCCCGTTTAGGCCTTGATGCAGAGGGACATTTTACAGGCCTCGCCGCTGAACTCGTGGCCGATATTGGCGGACACCTTTCAACAGGTGCTCCAGGTAGTGGCACAGTATCGGTTACCCGTTCCATCCATGGCATTTATGATATTCCAGCCGTGGCAATGAAGGCGCAAGCGGTGTTTACGAATACCGCTCCAGTTGACGCTTATCGAGGAGCAGGAAAACCAGAAGGCAATTATATGATGGAGCGTCTGGTTGATGAGGCGGCCCGACAGTTTGGGTTCGATCCAATAGACTTACGCCGCAAGAACGCAATACAAACGTTCCCCTACAAAACTCCACTTGGTTTTGATATCGACATTGGCAGGTTTAAAGAAAATATTGAAGATGCGGTAAAAATAGCCCATCGCAACGATTTCAAAACACGACGGCAGGAAAGTGCTGAAAGGGGTCGCTTAAGAGGTCAAGGCTTTGCCTGCTTCCTAGAAAGTGCCAGAGGTGCCCCATCTGAAGCTGCAGCACTAAGCTTCTCCGACGATGGAATGATCGAAATACGTGTAGGGACTGAGTCGAACGGCCAAGGCCATGAGACAACATTTAAGCGTCTCACAGCAGATCGCCTTGGCGTTGAAATAGAAGTAATCCGATATATCCAAGCCGATACTCGCGAGACAACAATGGGTAATGGCCATGGGGGCGCTCGCTCGATGCATATGGGCGGCACTGCAATTTACCACACAATTGAATCTGCTCTAGAAAAAGGACGGGCCGTAGCCTCCCAACTATTGCAAGCAAACCCTGAGACCATTTTCTTTCGTAGTGGTGATTTCATTGCTGGAGATGGGCGTGCAGTTTCCCTATTCGATGTAGCATCAGCTGCTAAGCAATCTGAATTTGGCTTTGAATCTGGCCTCGACAGCTCATGGCATTGGGATAACGCTCCAATAACATGGCCTGCTGGATGTCACGTAGCAGAAGTTGAAATTGATCCAGAGACCGGAATGGTGGAGCTTCTCTCATACAACGCGGTAGATGATTATGGCACTCTACTGGACCGCCAACTTACCGAAGGCCAAGTGCAGGGCGGACTCGCTCAAGGGATTGGTCAGGCACTTAGTGAGAGGATTGTGTATGACAAGAATGGCCAATGCCTTTCAGCAACTTTAATGGATTATGCGCCCCCCTATGCTGCCTCTATTCCAAATTTAGAAGTCCACTTCGAGTCAACCATAAGTGAAGCTAACCCATTGGGGGTAAAGGGCTCAGGGCAAGCTGGAGCTATAGCGGCATCACAAACCGTTATGAATGCTGTTGTTGATGCTCTTACCTCTGCGGGCGCTCAGCCAATCGACATGCCGGCAACCCCAGAGAAAGTTTGGTTAGCATTGAGGGACGCAAAATAGGTCCATGAAAAAAAAGCAACTATGTCTTGGTGCTTTCATGCGCCCTGTCTCGATCCATACTGCTGCTTGGCGTTTTCCCGGTGGATCACCAGATGCAAATTTTAGTCTCAAGACGATTGTTTCCCTCGCCAAAAAACTAGAAGCCGCGAAGTTCGATGCGTTTTTCATGGCAGATCATCTAGCTGTATTGAACATGCCTATGGACGCCTTGAAGCGCTCAGCTACCGTCACCTCTTTTGATCCTCTAACGCTCCTTCCCGCAATCGCAATGGTTACTAATCGCCTTGGATTGATTGCAACTGCTTCTACTACTTTTGAAAGTCCGTACTTAATAGCACGGCGATTTGCATCACTAGATCATATTTCAGATGGCAGAGCTGGATGGAACATCGTTACAACTTCCAATCCTGACGCAGCAAAAAATTTTGGCATGGATGATCAAATGCCCCATGCGCAGCGTTATGCCCGTGCCAGAGAATTCTTCGACGTGGTAACCGGCCTGTGGGACAGTTGGGCCGATGATGCCTTCGTGCGCGACGTAGAAAAGGGAATATTTTTTGATCCAGACCGACTGCATATCCTAGACCACGAAGGTGAGTACCTAAAAGTCAGAGGCCCTTTAAATATCGCCCGCCCTATCCAAGGATGGCCTTTGATTGTTCAAGCAGGCGCTTCAGATGCTGGCCGTCAATTAGCAGCTGAAACCGCTGAAATGGTTTTTTCTTCCGCTCGTAACATCCCTGACGCTCAAGAATATTTCCAAGACATTAAGTCACGAGCAGAAAACGCAGGCCGAAACCCAGACCATCTTAAAATTCTTCCTGGCGCCCTGGTAATAGTTGGAGAAACGGAGTCAGAAGCTCGTGAAAAAAGAGACCTTCTCGATAGCCTTGTTCATTACGACAGTGGCATTGCGTCACTATCCATAGCTCTAGGACATGACGCCTCAAAATTTGACCCAGATGCTCCGTTACCGAACGTTCCAGAGACTGAAGCCTCAAAAAGTGGCCAAGCTCGAGTAAAAAGCCTAGCACAAGCGGAAAACCTAACCGTTCGCCAACTCGCAGGACGTTTTGGTGGATATGCTGGCAATGCGTTTGTAGGAACGCCTAAAAGTATAGCGGACGAAATGGAAGCATGGATCGACGAGGACGCCTCTGATGGTTTCAACATCATGATGCCGTACCTACCGATGGGCCTTGACGACGTATGTGAAAAAGTTGTGCCGGAACTTCAGCGAAGAGGAAGATTCCGGACTGAATATTCGGGCCGAACTTTAAGGGAAAATCTTGGTGTACCACGACCCAAAAACAAATTCTTTCAGACACAGTAGAAACGATTTAGTGCAGAGACGGAGAGTAAATTTTTCCATCCCACCCAGTTGGTGTAATTAGAAGCAAGCTTCGATATTCACTGAATCGCGGGCTAGACACTCTTAACGGGCCGCGGCACATTCAAGATGAGAACTAAACATGCAAAGGCACAATATTCCATGCGAATTCTTATCACGGACAGACATCTCCTTGCCGACGGCCTCGAACAGGAAGCCGCCGGTCCTGATATCGAAATCGAAGCTTTTGCTAATCCAGAAGAGGTGACTGACGACGCATGGGCACGAGCCGATGGGATAGTTACTTATCGCGGAGCCAAAGTCGTGATGGCAAATTTGGCAAAGATGCAAAAAGCCCGCATTGTAGTTCGCGGTGGTGTGGGCTTTGATGGACTAGACCTCAAAGCTCTGGGAGAGAGAGGCATCGCTGTTTGCACGGTGCCCGACTACGGCACAACAGAAGTGGCCGACCATGCTATTGCATTAATGCTTGCTCTTCGTCGCGGACTTGATCGCTATGATGAGCGCATGCGAACGGATCCAAAAGGTCTTTGGCGTTATGTAGATAGCCCTTGCATCGACCGCCTGAAAGGAAAGACTTTTGGCGTATTTGGGATGGGGCGGATAGGCCTGGCAGCGGCTAGAAGAGCTGCTGGTTTCGACATGAATATTGTCTTCTACGACCCCTTTCAACCCGACGGATATGAACTTGCCACCGGATACACTCGCCTTAAATCAGCTGAAGAGTTATTCGAATTATCTGATACAGTTTCCATCCATTCCCCTCTGAATGAAGGTACTAGAGGAGCAATTAATGGAGACTTGCTTGGACGGATGAAGGAAAGGGCAATTGTGATTAATACGGCGCGTGGACCAATTGTAGATCTAGATGCAATGTATAACGCTTTAAAAGCTGGAACCCCATCTGGCGCTGGCTTAGACGTCTTGCCTGAGGAACCCGCAAATACCGATCATCCTCTGATTAAGGCCTACATGGCGAAGGAAGAATGGCTGCAAGGGCGATTGATGATCTCCCCCCATGCTGCATTTTACAGCCCACCTGGCCTACGCGACTTGCGGTTCAAAGCTGTCGCGACTGTAGCTCAACGTCTTCGTGACGGTTCGGTTAGAAACTGTCAAAACCTTGAATATTTGGTGGATTGATGCCTGACGGTTTCCGACACTCATCACAAACACTCATAACAGGTCAGCGTGTTGGCGACCCAAAGCTTGCCAATCGACTGTCACGAGCTGTAGAAGGCGACGTTTTCTTTGATGCCCCATCTCGTGGCCGTTACTCCACCGATGCCTCCATATATCAAATCGAACCTATTGGCATTGTTAGGCCGAAATCGATTACGGATGTAGAAGCTGTTTTAAAAATAGCTGCGGAAGAAGGTTTGCCAGTCCTTCCACGTGGCGGCGGGACGAGCCAATGCGGGCAGACTGTTGCTGAAGCAATTGTGCTTGATACGTCCACCTATATGAATTCGATTTATGACATCAATACCGAAAGTAAGACCGCGAAAGTTGCTCCCGGCGTTGTGCTAGCCCAGTTAAACGCCCAATTAGCCAGCGAAAAACTCTTCTTTCCAGTTGATCCATCTACAGCAAGTAGATGCACAATTGGTGGCATGGCCGCCAATAACTCCTCTGGTGCGCGCTCGATCCGCTACGGCATAATGGCGGATAATGTTTTGAGCATCGATGCAATGCTTGCAAATGGTTCAACCCATTACTTTGGATGGGTTGACGGTGATGCGGAAAATGAGCTCGGTAAATTTCTTCAAGGATTAGCGCATCGCGAGCAAGAAGAAATAAATAAACGCGTGCCGAAGGTTCTAAGACATGTAGCTGGCTATAACCTGCATCGGATACAGCCACCAGGCTCAGGTGGCTTTAATATGGCCGACATTCTAGTCGGGTCAGAGGGCACACTTGGATTTTTCAAAGAGATAGAACTGAAACTGCAGCCTCTACCGGCAAAAAAGGCAATTGGCATATGCCAATTTCCAACCTTTAGAGCAGCAATGGAAGCAACCCAGCATCTGGTCACTCTTGATCCGGATGCTGTAGAGCTCGTGGACCGAACAATTATTGAACGCTCGCGTGCAATGCCCGCGTTTGCAGATATTGCGAAAATAATGTCTCCAGGAGAACCTCAGGCTCTATTGATAGTTGAGTTTTCTGGTGAAACTGAAACTGAACTTCTGCCCCGTCTCCAAGATCTAGAAGTCCTTATGGGGGATATTGGATGGCCTAACGCGGTTGTGAAGGTTACAGACCCACTCACTCAGCGCAGGGTTTGGGGCGTAAGAGAGGCCGGATTAAATATAGTGATGGCGATGACTGGAGATGCGAAACCAGTCTCTGTCATAGAAGACTGCGCCATCCCTCTAGAACACTTGGCTGACTTCACAGACAGGCTGACAGGCCTATTCGAACGGTACGATTCAAGTGGCACTTGGTATGCACACGCCAGCGTTGGGCTTCTGCATGTTCGACCAATTCTAAATATGAAAACCTCAGAGGGCGCTGCCAAGCTGAGGTCTATAGCGGAAGAAGCCTTCGAAATAGTAGCGGAATATGAAGGATCACATTCAGGCGAGCATGGTGATGGGAAAATTCGGTCAGAATTCATTGAAACCATGCAAGGTCCAAGACTTGCTCGAACATTCGAAGAAATTAAGGAAAAATTTGACCCTGCAGATCGATTTAATCCAGGCAATATAGTCCGGCCGCCTAAGTTAGATGATCGCGGTTTGATGCGTTTCAAACCAGGTTACGGTGCCCGACCTATTCAAACTGGCTTAGATTGGTCAGTCTGGGGAGGTTTCCTTGGTGCTACCGAAATGTGCAACAACAACGGAACTTGCCGATCTCTCCAAGCGGGCGTCATGTGTCCAAGTTTTAAGGCCACTCGGGATGAAACACACGTCACCCGTGGAAGGGCTAATACGCTCAGATTAGCGCTTTCGGGTCAGTTAGGCGAAGAAGATGCAGCCTCTGCAGCAATGTCGGAAGCCATGGAACTTTGTGTGGGTTGCAAAGGGTGCAGGCGGGAATGCCCAACGGGTGTAGATATGGCGCGTATGAAAATTGAGGTCGCGCATCAAGAATTAAAAAGAGGAAACAAGCCTGCTCTTGGCGATCGTATAACGTCATTCTTACCACGAATTGCCCACAAGCTTTCTAAGTTGGGAAACATCTTAAACCTCCGGGATAGAATACCCGGGCTCGCATGGATTTCGGAAAAGACAACCGGTCTTGCAGCCCAGCGCAAATTACCAACCTGGTCACCAGATCCTTTTAAAGAAGAAGTAGGGGGCTCACCAATCGGAGACGGACTGGATGTCGTCCTTTTCGCTGACACATTCACCACGTGGTTTGAGCCAGAAAAGCCGCGAGCAGCAGTTCGCGTATTAAAAGCAGCTGGTTTTCGCCCCCACGTTATTCGTGGACCTGATGGCAGAGGACCATGTTGCGGGCGCACTTTCTTAGCAAATGGCATGATTGATCAGGCAAGGGAAGAAGCACTCAGAACACTTGACCTTCTGGAGCCATTTTTAAAGATAGGCGCCCCAGTTCTTGGGCTAGAACCAGCATGCCTCTTTACGTTTAAAGATGAGTTTGTAGCTCTCAAGCTAGACGAAAGAGTTCAGGCGTTGGGAGAAGCCGCGCAACTCATTGATGAATTTCTTGTCTCGAAAACAACTGAAGACTTCAGAGCTAAGTTAAAAAATGGCCCTAAGAAAATATTGGTTCACGGTCACTGCCATCAAAAAGCCTTCGGTGTTGCAGAAAAAACATTAGACGCTCTGCGGCTGATACCCGATGCAGAAGTTTCGATGGTAGAAAGCTCGTGCTGCGGAATGGCTGGGTCATTTGGATATCAGAAGAAAAATCTTTCTGTCTCACTTGCAATGGCAGAGCTCAACCTTCTACCTGCTGTTCGTAAAGCAGATCCCGATACTATCATCGTTGCAGATGGGACAAGTTGTCGACACCAAATAGAAGATGGAACCGGACGTCGAGCTTTGCATGCGGTTGAGGTACTAGCTAATTCGCTGCGCTGAAGAAGACCTTAATTTTCCGTTAGTCCCATTATTATGGCATTGTTGCAGCCTTAGTAACTCAAAAGCATTGAACAACAACAATTTAGATGGGATTGAAAAATTGAAAGCCATAAGAAATTTGATGGCAATAATTCTGATATTAGCCCCCTCGACAGCGCATCTATCCGAGGTCAAAAATCCTGAAATTCAAGACGCAAGTTTCGTAAAACAGATTAATGCTCTGGAACAAGAACTAGAGCTCACAAAAAAGGCACTTGCAGAAGCCCAGGAGAAAGCAAAAACCGCGCTCGATGCCGAGGCTCAGGCTAAGAATTTAATTCAAGCCCAGATCAGTGACTTAGAAGATCAGCGCACTTATGCAATTATCGCTGCAGTCATAATGTTTTTATTAACTATGTTTGCATTATTTCGGAAACCAAGGCCAACCACATCATGACATGGACAATTGGCGTAGACGTTGGTGGAACTTTTACAGATTTCCACGCCCGTAACGATGTTTCGGGAAAAGAATTGGTCTTCAAACGGCCATCAACACCACATGACCCAGGTGAAGCAATTCTCAAAGGCCTAGAAGAATTAGAAAAGGCACATAATCTGCCACTAACTGAAATCGCTAGGATTGCGCACGGAACAACAGTAGCAACTAATGCTCTGATACAGCGGAAGGGCGCATTAATAGCTGCTGTTGCAACCAAAGGCTTCCGGGACCTTCTCGAGATTGGCCGTCAAGTTCGTCCTCATATGTACGATCTCAATCTCGATAAACCAGATCCTCTTGCAAGCGAAGCAATGCGTTTTGAGGTTGCTGAAAGACTTAACTGGCAGGGTGAAGTAGTTACCCCTTTGACCGATGCAGAAGCGTCAAGGGTCGCGAAACAGGTAGTCGAAAGCGGAGCCGAAGCCGTAGCAATTTGCTTTCTTTTTGCCTACCTAAATCCCCAGCATGAGCAAAAATTAAGGGACGCAATACTTTCTCTAAAACCAGAAATGCGTGTTTCGATTGCTTCTGACGTACAACCAGAATTTCGCGAATACGAGCGTTTCCAAACAACTGCCATTAACGCCTATCTGCAACCTCGGTTGGCCAGTTATGTAGAACACTTAGCGTCGGGCCTAAATCATCGCGTTGGCTCAGCGACGCTTGGCATCAATCAATCGTCTGGCGGCCTAATGTCCGCCACGAAGACTGCCGCATTTCCGGTGCGCACAGCTTTATCTGGTCCTGCGGCAGGCGCAGTAGGAGCTGCCTATGTTGCACGTAACGCGGACCGCCCTTTTGTTATTACCTTAGACATGGGTGGAACGTCAGCTGATGTCGCTCTTATCGCTAATGCTGATACAGAAATTACATTCCAACGAGACGTAGCCGGGTTTCCTATCAGGCTGGCCATGGTGGACATCGATACGGTCGGAGCCGGAGGAGGTTCAATCGCTTGGTTTGAACGAGATGGATTGTTGAAGGTAGGCCCAATTAGTGCAGGTGCTGCACCTGGTCCTGCATGTTACGGCCAAGGCGGTACAGAGCCTACGGTAACAGATGCAAACCTCGTTCTGGGCCGCCTATCCGCCACAGGCTTACTGGATGGTGCACTTCCGTTAAACACAGAGTCTGCTGTGTCCGCTTTAAAGCCAATTGCGGACCGCATCGGCATATCTGTAGAGGAAGCGTCTCTTGGAATTTTGGCAATTGCCGTATCAAATATGAGTCGTTCAGTGCGTCGAATGTCGGTTGAGAGAGGTCACGACCCCCGTAATTTCACTTTAATGGCCTTCGGAGGAGCAGGCCCCTTACACGCTCGAGATGTTGCTGCAGAATTAGGAATGTCTGAGGTACTTGTGCCGCCTGCACCCGGCATTGTATGTGCCCAGGGCTTACTCGTCTCAGATCAAAAAGAAGATTTTGTCGCAAGTGTGCGGCTTCCACTATCACAAACCGCAATGGCGGAAGCAGCTAAAATGATTGGGAATTTGGCTGAACTTGCCCATTCATGGTTTGAGTCCGAACGCCTTCCAGATGAAGGAAGGTCAATGGAGTTATCCCTTGATCTCCGCTATGTCGGACAAAACTTCGAGCTAATCGTACCTGCCGCCTCGGGGGCCAATCTAACTGCACAAGATTTGCCTGATGCAGAGACGCTAGCAAATCTATTTTTTGATGCACATGACCGCGCCTATGGCTTCCACGATGCAAGCGCACCAATCGAAATTATAAACTTTAGAATGACAGCTCGGGGAAGACTTTACGAACAAACGCAGAAAAATGAGCGAAAAGAAAACTCTGGCCCACCTGAACCCGAGAGTACGCGAACCGTTTGGTTCGATAGTAACGCTGGGATTGAAACACCCGTATATCGCAGAGAAAAGCTCTACCCAGGACTTCAGTTTGAGGGGCCGGCAGTAGTTGACCAATTAGATGCAACTACGCCCATATTTCCAGGCGATCGGGTAGAGGTTTTGGCAGACGGTTCCATTCTAATTCGACTTCAAGGAGCCTGAGGGATGCCTACTCTAGACTCAATTGGCTTAGAAATTCTCTCCAATGCTCTCAAGTCCATAAACGATGAGTGTTTTGTGGCCCTCATGAAGGCCAGTTATTCAACAAACATTAAAGAACGACATGACCATTCAACCGCAATAATGAGTGCAAATGGTGATTTGATTGCTCAGGCTGATATGAGCTTACCAATTCATGTTGCATCCATGAGTGGTCTGATGCGTTGCGTTCTTGAAAAATATGGTGGCGATATTCACGCCGGTGATATTTTCGTTGCAAACGATCCTCACACTGCTGGCGGCACCCATCTACCTGACGTTAACTTTGCAGCGCCTGTCTTTATACATGACGAGCTTATTGGTTTTGTGTGCAACATAGCGCACCATGCAGATATTGGTGGAATGGCTGCTGGTTCTATGTCGGGAGGCATGACCGAGATCTATCAGGAAGGGCTTCGAATACCAGTAACTCGAATTGCTCAGCGGGATGAAATTAAGCAAGAGATTCTGGATATTTTTCTACTTAATGCTCGCGCCCCTCAAGAGCGCCGCGGGGATTACTACGCCCAGATAGCGGCCGCCAAGTTAGGTGTTCGCCGGCTTCATGAGCTAGGAAGCCGCCATGGTGCAGAAACACTGAAAGAGGGATTTCAACAACTACTTAAACGCTCGGCTGACCGGATGGCACTTGCTTTAAAAGAAGTTCCAGATGGCGTCTATGAATTCGAAGACTTTATGGATGATGATGGCGTCAAAACAATCGATGTACTTCTTAAGGTCCGAATTGAGGCCAAAGCTGGAAAACTCAGTTTTGATTTTACCGGCACAGCACCTCAAACAGCCGGCAATATCAATATGACATTGAATGCAACACAGTCTGCAGTCATTTTTGCCATTAAATCTCTGCTCGACCCTGAGGCGCCTAACACCCAAGCCGTTATTGATTGCGTTGATATACAAATTCCAAAAGGTACAGTTGCCAGTGCGGTGTTCCCAGCGTCCGTTGCTGGTCGTGCTCACACCTGCCAACGGGTAATAGATGTTGTGATGGGCGCGCTTGCTCCTGCTCTACCTACTCTTGTGCCCGCGGCACCAAATGGAGCCAATACAATGGCAGTTTTCTCTGGGATCGATCCTAGGTCTGGAGATCCATATGTTTACCTCGAAACAATTGGTGGAGGCGCAGGGGGCCGACCAACAAAACCAGGTAAAGATGGGGTACAAACCGGCATAACCAATACATCCAATCTGCCAGTTGAAGCCATTGAAAATGAATATCCGCTTATGGTTCTAGAGTATGGGCTTGCGCCTAATTCAGGAGGTAAAGGCAAGCATTCTGGAGGCCGTGGAATTAGAAGAATTGTAAAACCTATTGGGCATCAGTGCATTTTTAATGGCGTAGGCGAACGATTCCGAAACCCACCCTGGGGACTTGCCGGCGGCGAAGATGGCGGAAGAGGCCGTTTTGCGATGATCAACGACAAAGGTGAGGAAGCACCTCTTCCAGGCAAAACAGGAGATAGAATTATCGAGCAAGGTGGTTCTGTATTGATGGACTCACCAGGCGCTGGTGGTTGGGGCAAGTGAAAACCAAGCAACCATCAAGCAAAAGCATAGCTCTCCGAAGCATATTATCTGATATTCAACCACATCAATGATCGGAGCATAAAAATGTCTCAGCGATATTTTCCTATTTCATGGGATGAGCTGCATCGTGATGCTCGCGCTCTTGCTTGGCGCCTTATGGAATTAGGTCCTTTTGATCGCATTGTCGCTATAGCCAGAGGAGGATTGGCACCCGCAGCAATAATAGCGAGGGAGCTCGACATTCGTCTTGTTGATACGATTTGCATCGTCTCCTACAGAGAAATTCAAGGAGAGAAGGCGGAAGAACGAGGGGCATTAGATATTTTAAAGGGGTTAGATGGAGATGGCACAGGGGTACTAATAATTGACGACCTGGTTGATAGTGGCGAAACAGCTAAGGCTGTAAAAGCTATGCTTCCAAAGGCTCACATAGCTACGGTTTACGCTAAACCTGCTGGCGTTCCACTTGCCGACTCCTACGTCACTTTAGTTAGCCAGGACACGTGGATAATTTTTCCTTGGGACGAAGGAGAAACCATCGCAAAAGCGCATGCGGCGGGTAAGCGAGCATGACCATTATTTAATATCTTTTTGCTCCCACGTAGATGCAGGAGATAATCTCATCTCCTAAGGCTCGCATGGCCTCAAGCCTATGCAGCCCTTCTACAAGAATTGTTTTTTCCCCATCCTGCCGAACCTGAATAGGCACCTTAAGTCCATCTTCTAAAATGCTCTCCGCCAGTTGATCAACATTAGCTTGATCTAACGTACGCTTGCGCTTCGCGGGGATATAAACATCTGCGATAGCAATGGACTTAGTTTCCATCATTACCTCCTGTTGAGAGGACATGGTAACGCTCATTTAGCGAAGAGGCGACTGTTAAGTTTCTCCAAAATCTGAAGATAAACCTATCGCTTTGAGTACGCGCTCCACACCCTGAGGGGCTGTTATATCAGCAGCACAGACAGCTGCATTAACCTCCTGAAGCATCACTTGCACTCCATCTTTGTCTAGATAGCCCCGAAGAAGGCGATCCTCTAGCATTGCTCGCATCCAACCTCCCTGTTGGTCTTGGCGACGCCTGTCGAATTCTCCGTTTGCCTGCATAACCTCTCTATGCCGATCAATCTCTGCCCAAAGATCGTCGAGCCCCTCGCCCGATAAACCGCTACATTTCACAACAGGAGGCGACCAATACTGCGATGCTGGGACCATGATATGAAGTGCGGCTGAATACTCCCTCCTCGCGGCTTCTGCCCTAGCCGCGTTTTCACCGTCGGCTTTATTGACAGCTATCATGTCCGCTATTTCTAACAATCCTTTCTTGATACCCTGGAGTTCATCGCCAGCGCCAGGCAACATCAATGCCAAAAAGAAGTCTGTCATTTCCGCAACAGTAACCTCTGATTGACCAACGCCTACGGTCTCTACTAACAAAACATCGTAGCCCGCCGCTTCCATCACCACCATTGTCTCACGTGTTGCCCGGGCTACACCTCCGAGGGTGCCAGATGATGGTGAAGGTCGGATAAAGGCTCTAGAATCCGCCGCGAGATTGGCCATCCTAGTTTTATCGCCAAGAATACTACCTTGTGTTCTTGATGAGGTTGGGTCCACAGCCAAAACAGCTACTTTTCTTCCATCACCTATCAATCGTTGTCCCAACGCCTCAATAAAGGTGCTTTTGCCTACGCCTGGGACACCCGTAATACCTACTCTGTAGGACTGACCTGAGTGAGGTAACAGGCATTGCAGCATCTCCTGTGCTGCCTTTCGTCGAGAGCTATTATTACTTTCAACCAAAGTAATAGCTCGACCAATTGCAGCCCTATCGCCTGCCAGCACACCATCCGCCAGCTCTTTGACAGTCTTCTGATACCGTTGAGAGGATGTGTTTGGTTCGGAGGTCATCGCCTTAAACTAACTTTAAAGGTGTCGATGGTAGGTACAACTGGTATTGAACCAGTGCACCCCGCCGTCCAAAATCATTGACTGCACGCTGAATTACGAGCCAACAAGGTTTCGGAAATTGCTGTTGCAGGTATGTCATTCGAATGCGCACTGTTAATCCTGATTAGAACGACTAAGTTCTTGATACTGGCAGATTTAAGGCATGCAGCCCAAATAAAAAATGTCAAAATGAGTCCACTCTTCTCTGGGGATCTAACTCATGGTGCGCTGGAAAGTAGTTCTTATTGCCATTCTTTTGGCAGTCCCCTCCCATTCAAGGGCCTCACAGTTCAAGACAGAAGGAGGAGAGTTTTCCTATGTTGGATATATGGGTGGCATTAAAATCGGAAACGCAACTATAGGTGTTGCTTTAAAAACTGATGACTACTCGGTCAAACTTAACATGGAAACAGGCGGCATAGTTGGATGGTTCGTAAAATGGACTAACCTATCCGCTGTATTTGGGAAAATGAGTGCTGAAAATGAGGAGATATTTTCACCTGTCTCATACCAAAATCAGAGTGTATGGAAAGAAAAAAGGCGCTTAATTGAAATTGCTTTTGAAGCAGGAAAAACAGAAGTCCAGACCGCCATCCCGGATCCAATCAAGGATGAGGGCCGCAAGTCAATTTCAGTAACCGATTTAAAGAATGCTATTGATCCACTCACCGCTCTCATCAAAGTTGGAAAGACGATTGAGAAAACTGGTTCTTGTACATCCATACTCAAAATTTTTGATGGCAGACGACTTTTTCAGATCGAGATTGAGGACAAAGGATCAGCCGAAGTTAGCGTAACTCGCCGCGCTCCATTTGGTGGAAAAGCTCATCGGTGCGATTTTGTCTCCAAACAATTGGCTGGCTTTAAACCTAACAAGGAACCAAGTGAAAAAAGTGGAAGTTTCTATTTCAGACAGCTTGACGATAGTGCTGGCATTATGCCCGTTCAAATCAAGGCAGATTCAAGTTACGGGTCATTGATTATGCATCTAAAGCATTTCCAAAACCTAAAACCCGAAGTCATCAAACAAGCTAAACAGAAATCCCAAAACACAGGTCACGTCCAATGATAAACCTTTTCAGTGACACACAAACCAAGCCCTCAGATGCTATGCGGAAAGCTATGGCTGCCGCGGAAGTTGGAGATGAACAACGAGGTGAAGATCCAACAGTTAACCTCCTCTGCGAACGTGTTGCAGAGTTACTTGGAAAGGAGGCTGCTATATTCTTACCTTCGGGCACAATGTGTAACGAGATTGCGTTATTGGTCCACTGTCGGCCGGGTGATGAAATCCTTTGCGATAAGACATCTCATATTCTGAACTACGAAGCCGGAGGCCCGGCAGCGTTAGCGGGTGCTGTTATGACACCTATCGATGGTGATCGAGGAGTATACTCAGCAGACCAACTAAAGGCATATATCCGACCAGAACACCGATATGGCCCACGCACACGTGTGGTAGAAATTGAAAACACCGCAAACATGGGTGGTGGTCGGATATGGCCAATAGATACGCTTAATGCCGTCACAAAATTAGCAAAAGCTAAGGGTCTAATCGTACATTTAGATGGTGCGCGACTTTTGAATGCTGTTGTAGCATCGCGAATACCGGCATCGGAGTATACCGCTTCTTGTGACAGTGCTTGGATTGATTTCTCTAAAGGATTAGGAGCTCCAGTCGGCGCTGCGCTAGCAGGGTCAAAGGCATTTATCGAAGAAACATGGCGATGGAAGCAACGTCTGGGCGGGGCGATGCGCCAAGCTGGGATTATCGCAGCAGCTGCCCTTTACGGTCTTGACCATAACATCCCACTGCTCGCGAAAGACAATGAAAACGCTGCAATGTTTGCTGGCATAATCGCTGATAGCCCTAAATTTATTGTAGACCCTACTTCGGTGGATACAAACATTGTTATTTTTGACCTTGCTGACGGCATGGATGCACAAGCCCTTTCCAGAAAACTGGAGGCAGAAGCAGGTATACTGATAGGTGCGATTGGTCCCTCAACACTCCGCGCAGTAACTCATTTAGACGTCAATGAAGCATCAGTTCGTTCTGCTGCGGAGCACTTGCTCCGTATTGTTTGAAATCATTTGGAGGCTCATACCTGAAACCTGAATATTAACCGACTGAAGGTACGTTCTACTCACCAGGCCTGTGCAAGAAAATATGATCTCAAATCGGTCGCGCAGCACCCAGCGATTTACAAACTGGCACTTAAAGCCCTATATCCCGCGGTATGTCTGACGCAAACTCACCCCTAATGATACCTTTCGTGAAAATGCACGGTCTGGGCAACGATTTTGTTGTCATAGATGCTCGCGATCGCACATTTCAGCCGGACCACGCATTAGCTGCAGCAATTGCTGACCGTAGGCAAGGCGTTGGGTTCGACCAGATGCTGGTCATGCGACCTCCAACAGACCCTCGCGCCGATGTTTTTATGTCTATTTATAATGCCGATGGAGGTGAGGTAGAGGCGTGTGGTAATGGAACGCGCTGCGTGGCTCGACGAATAATGGCAGAGAGCGGTAAGTCTCGAGCGATTGTCCAAACCGTTGCGGGGCTCCTTGATGCGCACGCGGCACCAGATGATCTAGTCGCTGTCGATATGGGATACGTTCGCACTGAATGGAATGAAATCCCAATTAAGGAAGCCTGTGATACTTTGCATGTCCCTATAGAGCTAGGCCCACTATCCGACCCTGTCGCTGGAAATGTTGGAAATCCGCACGTCACATTTATTGTTGACGATATAGATACCGTTATGCTGTCAGAACTTGGGCCACAATTAGAGCATCACCCAAGTTTTCCGGAACGCGCAAACATAGGAATTGCGCAGGTCATTGATAGAAATAACGCGCGCTTGCGGGTATGGGAACGGGGCGTTGGCGAGACTAAGGCGTGCGGGACAGGAGCTTGTGCTGCAGCCGTAGCTCTGGCGCGACGAAATTTAACGGAACGAGAAGTCACAATAGAGCTTTTGGGTGGACCTCTTGAACTTTCTTGGCGGCCAGATGGACATATCATCATGACTGGACCCGCATCATCTAGTTTCATTGGTGCATTTGATGCAGCTGAGCTAATGCGGCGATGAATATTTCTCAGACAGAGCATATCACCACAAAAGTAGAAACATTTGGGTGCCGCCTTAATGCATATGAGAGCCAGGTAGTGCTTGAACACCTGGAGGCCGCAGGGCAACGCAACATAATTGTGTTCAATACATGCGCAGTTACAGCTGAGTCTGAGCGGCAGGCACGCCAAGCTATTCGACGGGCCCGCCGTGAAACACCTGATGCTCAGATAATCGTTACCGGCTGCGCCGCCCAAATTTCCCCCGAAATTTGGTCCGCGATGCCTGAAGTAGACCGAGTAATCGGAAACCTGGAAAAGATGGAGGCAAGCACATGGAGCCAAAGCGCTTTAGCTAAAGAAAGCCTCGTTGTAAGTGACATTATGCAGGCAAAAGAGACTGCAAAACATCTAATCTCAGGGTTTGGCGGCAAGGCTCGCGCTTTTGTCGAAATTCAACAAGGATGCGATCACAGATGCACTTTTTGTATAATTCCCTATGGTCGCGGTAACAGCAGAAGTGCACCGATAGGGGTAATATCTAGGCAAGTTCAAGCTCTAGTAGAGGCAGGAGTAGCTGAAATTGCTTTCACTGGAGTGGACATAACATCGTTCGGTGGAGACTTGCCTGGAAAGCCCTCACTGGGTCAATTGGCACGTCGAGTCCTCACTCAAGTTCCTGACTTAAAGCGCCTTCGTCTCTCATCTATTGATCCCGCAGAAGTTGATGATGACCTGTTAAACTTGATAGCGGAAGAGCCTCGACTCGCGGGCCACCTACACCTCTCTCTTCAGGCAGGCTCCAACCTAATCCTAAAAAGGATGAAACGCCGTCATTTAATCGAGGATGCCAAGAAACTGGTTGACTGTGTCAGGAAAGTTCGCCCTGAGATAGTATTCGGAGCAGACTTGATCGCAGGGTTTCCTACTGAAACTGATCAACTGTTTGAAGAGACGCTTAATCATGTGCACGAACTTAATTTAACTTGGCTGCATGTGTTCCCCTATTCGCCAAGGCCCGGCACTCCTGCTGCACGGATGCCACAAGTGCCCCGCGGGGTTATCAAAAACCGAGCAGCTATCTTGCGCGAATTAGGAAACTCGCAGTCGACAAAGTACCTGCAATCTCAGGTGGGAAAAAAGTTCAAACCTATTATGGAGACAGCCCATAGAGGACGTGCTGAGAGCTTCGCCGAAATAGAAATAGAAGAAGCCCAAAAGATTGGTGAAATGCCAATGGTTCATATAACAGGCATTAAAGATGGTCGCCTGCTTGGGACTGTGGAGAACTCCGTATGAGTTGGTTTGAACGGCTTAAAAAAGGCTTAACAAAAACTTCATCTAAACTAACACAGAATGTCGTAGCCGCAGTTGATGGTCGCAAGCTTGATCAAGAAGCGATCGAGCAACTCGAAGACGCCCTAATTATGTCGGATATGGGGCCATCGGTAGCAGCCCAGCTGATCGAAAGCTTGGATGATATGCGCGGAAGAACCGTGAGCGATACTGAGGTTCGCGAGCGGATTTCTCAAGAAGTGACCCGCATTTTAGAGAGGGTCGCTGAGCCTATTGATCTCTCCCAAAACAAGAAACCATTTGTCATTCTTGTCATTGGAGTCAACGGCACTGGAAAAACTACAACAATTGGAAAACTAGCTTCAGCATTAAAAAATTCCGGCGAAAAAGTAATGATCGCAGCGGGCGATACATTCAGAGCTGCCGCGGTGGAACAACTTCAAATATGGGGAGAAAGAGCTGGAGTTCCTGTCGTAACCCAAGATAACGGATCAGATGCTGCGAGCCTTGCCTTCGAAGCAATACAAAAGGCGAAAGACGAAAACATCGACGTGCTGTTAATTGATACTGCAGGACGGCTGCACAATAAATCCAACTTAATGGATGAACTAAAAAAGATCGTCAGAGTTATTAAGAAAATAGACCCATCGGCACCTCATGAGACTTTACTCACACTGGATGCAACCACAGGTCAAAACGCTCTTAGCCAAGTAAAAGTTTTTGGAGAGATGGCTAACGTAACAGGCCTAGCTCTTACAAAACTCGATGGCACGGCAAAAGGCGGCGTCGTAATATCCCTGGCCAAGGCTTACGACATACCGGTTCGCTTGATAGGAGTTGGTGAGGGTCAAGAGGACATGCAGCCATTCCAACCCAGGGAATTCGCGAGAGGACTTTTAGGCCTTTAACTATCTCGTGGATCTCAGTTAATGGATCATAGATAGCTAAAAAGGTCCCTCTATTGGTCGCACCGTTAGTCAGCTTGCTTGTAGTTAGTGTACTGACCCTGATTTCTGAAACGTACAAGATAGTCAGGAACTTCGGCGGCTATCGCTGTTGCGTCTAGGCCTAAGTCTGCGAGTGTAAGCGCCCCCTCATTAACCACATTATGTTTGCGCAACAAAATAAGTTGGTCCCGAGTCAACGGAGGAGCTGGGAGAAACTCCATGATAGCAGCCAAAGGCTTTAAAAAAGGCGCAGGCACAGGAACAAGCGCACGCGAACGCCCAGTCTCTGAAAGAATGTATTCAAGAAGCGCCTTGAAACTTAAGACTTCAGGTCCCCCCAACTCATAGGTTTTCCCTGAAGCCCCTTCATTTTCGAGTGCTGCCATTACAGCATCAGCAACATCTCCAACATATACAGGTTGGAATTTAGTTCTGCCTCCATCCACAAGTGGTAACGCAGGAGCCATACGCGCCATTGCTGCAAACCTATTGAAAAAGTCGTCTTCGGGACCGAAGACTACACTTGGGCGAAGAATTACACTCTCAGGGATTGCAGAGCGAACAGCCTCCTCTCCTAGAAACTTGCTTCTTGCATAGGCACTTGCACTGTCCCCATCAGCGCCAATCGCCGAAACATGGACCATATTCTGAATTCCTGCAGCAGATGCAGCATTAGCAATATTTTCCGGTCCCTGAACATGAGCCATCCGAAAGCTCTGGCGTCCGCCTTCAGAGAGAATTCCAACCAAATTCACCACTGCATCAGAGCCTTCAACAGCAACCCGAATTGAGTCGGCATTACCAATGGAAACTTTGAATGGAGCAACCTGTCCTACAGCACCCATTGGCTTGAGAAATTTTGCACCCTCTGGATCGCGGGTGGCCACCCGGACGCGGGCGCCCTTAGCCGCTAATCTTTTTACAACGTATCGACCGATAAAACCCGACCCACCAAATACTGTAACCAGTCGTCCCTGCATTCCGTCTCAACCCTCAGCCAGAAATAAATTTAACCACTTATATACATCGATAAGCATCTTATTGGCGACTACTCTTGCGATGCTTTCAATAAGCTTCTATCCGAAACTCATGACTAATGCACCCATTCCTCAAATTCGCCTTCTCCCAAAACGCCACCGGCGCGTAAAAATGGGACACCCTTGGATTTACTCTAACGAAATTGAGATGACCTCGGAGGCCAAAAGTTTAACCCCAGGTAGTGTTGTAAATTTTAAGAATGCTTCAAACGATCTATTCGGAACTGGGTTCTTTAACCCAAAACCATTGGTGGTAGGAAGAATTCTCTCAAATGAGGTCAATGTACCTATTGATGAGCAATTCATACTTGAACGACTAACCCAAGCTTGCACTTTGCGAGATAGGTTATTTAGAGAGCCATTTTATCGATTGATACATGCCGAGGCCGATGGAATGCCCGGAGTAATCATGGACCGATATGATGACACGATAGTTGTACAGATAAACTCTGCTGGCTTTAATTTGTTAGAAAGCGAAATTCAAAGTGCTTTAAAGCGACTACTTAATCCCAAGACAATCATTATTCAGAAAAGTTCAGCTGCAAGATCGTTGGAAGGGCTGTCTTCAGAAACAGATAAAGTTTTGGGAAAAGTTTCAGAACACACTGAGTTAATGGAAAACGGGCTGGTTTTTATAACGGACCTAAAAAATGGGCAGAAGACTGGATGGTTTTATGACCAGCGCGGCAACCGAGCTGCTGTAGCTGCCATCGCATCAGGAGCTCGCGTACTAGATTGTTATTGTTATCTGGGTGGCTTCGGGATTAACGCTGCAGCCGCAGGCGCTGAATCGGTGACAATGGTAGATCGCTCTGAAAGTGCGCTTTCTCTGGCAGAAGCTGCAGCGGACCGAAACGGGCTAGGCAGAATATGCAATTTTGAACGTGATGAGGCATTTACTTTTCTTGAAAAAGCTCTGTCACAAGGGAAACGTTGGGATGTTGTCATTGTAGACCCCCCAGCGTTTGTAAAAAGTCGTAAAGACTTAGCTGCGGGCCTCCGTGGTTATCGCAAACTCTTACGCCTCGCAGCTCTACTGGTAGAACCAGGAGGCTTTCTTTTTGCAGCCTCATGCTCACATAACGTTGATGAAAAGGCATTCAGCGAGCAAGTGCGCCATGGGTTAGCCGATGCAGGACGCAACGGTCGCCTACTGCGCACCGGTGGCGCTGCACCCGATCATCCAATACACCCTTTTCTGGCTGAAAGTGCTTATCTTTGCAGTGAACTACTGCAGCTTGATTGATGCCCGAACTGTTGCGCAAGCGCAAAAACCTGCCTAGCGTTTATTCCAGCGGAAGTAGAAATAGGGTTTTGCGCCATGCATGATATCGTTATTCGCAATGGAACAATAATCGATGGAACCGGTGCACCGAGCTATGTCGGTGATATTGCTATCAGTGGTGATCAGATAGCCCAGGTTGGAGGAGAAATCGGACCTGGAAAGCGAGAGATAGATGCAAATGGAAAATTAGTAACACCTGGTTTCGTTGATGTGCATACCCACTATGACGGCCAAGCCACATGGGATCCTATGCTAACGCCCTCTTCTTGGCATGGCGTTACCACAATCCTTTTTGGCAATTGTGGCGTAGGCTTTGCACCTTGCCGCCCCCAAGATCATGAAGCTTTGATCGACCTCATGGAAGGTGTCGAAGACATTCCTGGCATTGTACTGTCCGAAGGACTTAAATGGGATTGGGAAAGTTTTCCCGAGTATTTAGATGCACTGGAGAAACAGGAGCGTGTAATCGATATCGGTGCTCAGATGCCCCATCATCCTTTACGGGTTTACGTAATGGGGGAGCGTGCAATTAATTTTGAAGATGCAACGGCAGATGATATTGCCGAAATGCGAAAACTTACGGAAGAAGCATTGCAAGCTGGAGCCTTCGGCTTCACTACCTCGCGAACCGAGTCCCACCGAACTACAAAAGGCGAACGAGTCCCTGGCCGATATGCTGCTGCCGATGAGCTCATTGGCATTGGTGAAGCATTCAAGAGCGTCGACCACGGCGCATATGGCATGCTAAATGATTTTGAGGACGAAGAAGCTGAATTCCAATGGATCGAAACTATTGGAAAAGAAACAGGCCGGCCTCTCTGGTTCCTTCTGACAGACCGATATTCGGACCCTGAACGCTGGCGTCGTCTCATGAAAGGAGCTCACAAAGCTCGTGACGGCGGGGCCAATGTAACCGCTCAGATTGCTGGGCGTGCTGTTGGTATTATTTTGGGTTTCTCTACCTCACTGACGCCGTTCAGTGGACGTCCAACTTTTGCTGCACTCGATGGAGTGCCTCAAGCTGAGAGACTACAAAAGCTAAAAGATCCCGGGGTTCGGGCTCAAATTCTTTCAGAGGAAAATTCAGACGAACTTCTTTCGCGGCTTCCTCCTCTGCAAAGAGCTATCGCAAATCGATGGGACCGTATGTACATTCTGAATGACCCGCCAGAATATGAACCCAAACCTGAGGCTGCAGTTCAGGAAGCAGCAAAGATTGCAGGGAAGTCACCACAAGAATTTGTTTATGACTTTATGGCAGAGGGTGATGGAGGTGGGATGGTGCTTTTTCCCGTTACTAATTTTGTCACCGGGGATTTAGAGCCAGTTCACGAAATGATGCAGGATGAAGCAACAATCGTGGGTTTAGGTGATGGAGGTGCCCATTGCGGTCAAATATGCGACGCTTCAATGCCCACGTTTATGCTTACTCACTGGACACGAGACCGAACTCGAGGAGGAAAATTCCCCATTGAATGGGCAGTCCGCCGCCTTACCAGCGAAACCGCTGATTTTTTTGGTTTCAAGGACCGAGGACGTCTTGCGAAGGGTTTGAAGGCGGACGTCAACATTATTGACTACGATGCTCTTCAAATCCGTCGGCCAGAAGTCATTTTTGATCTTCCAGCAGGTGGGCGCAGGCTAGTTCAAAAAGCCGAGGGCTATGAAATGACAATCGTATCTGGAGTGCCAGTGTTCGAAAACGGCAAACATACTGGGGCTCTACCCGGCAAGCTGGTTCGAGCTGGCTAACTTGTCATCCCGCAATGGTTAATCAGCCCGATGAAAATGATAAGGCGGTATTAGCTGAACAGAGCCCCATTGACGCTATAGCACTTGAAGTCTTTTCTAACCGCCTACTTGCTATAGCGGAAGAAATGGGCAGACGTCTTGTCCGATCATCATTTTCTCCAAATATCAAGGAACGACGGGATTGCTCGACCGCATTATTTACGGCTGACGGCAGGTTAATAGCTCAGGCGGCGCATATACCAATCCATCTAGGCTCTCTATTCGGAGCTGTTGATGCGATTATTGACAGATATCCAATAGAAAACATGAAGCCTGGGGACGCATTTATCGCCAACGATGCATATCTATGTGGCGGAACACACTTGAATGACATTTCGATTATCGAGCCCGTTTTTGTAGATGGACACGTGCACTATTTCGCCGCCTGCATTGGTCACCACACTGATGTAGGCGGTCCAACCCCAGGCTCGATCGCTCCAGATGCGAGTTCTATTTTTGAGGAAGGAATTAGAATTCCAGCCATCCAAATTTCACGAAATGGTGAAATCGATGCAGGACTATTAGATCTTATAGCTCATAACACCCGAGAACCCGAAGTACGCAAACTCGACCTGGAAGTGCAATCAGCTGTATCGCACTTTGGGGCAATACGTCTTGCCGAACTAGCTTCTCGTGAGGGTATTCAGCGCATGAATTTCCTCACCGACGAACTTATCAGGTATGCCAAGCGCCGACTTGCAGGACGCATTAATGAACTTCCAGATGGCGAATACACTCATACGGTATGGATGGATGACGATGGCCTCGGAGGTGATCCATTACCGATTTGCGCAAAGCTAATAATCAAAGGCCAACAGCTAATTTTTGACTTTGCAGGAACTGGAAATCAATCCCGAGGCGGATTTAACCTGCTACCTTCGGGCGTGAAGGCTACGGTCGGATATGCAGTAAAAGCCCTACTCGATCCAGAACTTCCACCTAACACAGGGCTTTTCGAGGCATTGGAACTTCATATTCCTGAAGGAACAATACTAAATCCGAGATTTCCCGCAGCAGTTGGCGCAAGAACCACCACTTGTCAGAAGCTCTCGAGTGCTATTTTCGGAGCATTGCAGCCAGTTCTACCTGAAGAAAGAACGATGGCTTCAAGTCACGATATACTTGCCTCTATGGTATTCGGAGGCGAAACCGTGGCTGGGACTCCCTATGTGTATTTAGAGACAATAGGTGGTGGGAATGGGGCTCTTTCCAACATGGACGGTATGGATGGTGCTCACTGCCATATCACGAATTCCTTAAACACGCCCGCAGAGGCGGTCGAAAGCAGCTATCCACTTCGCGTTATCGAATATTCTTTGATTGAAGGATCAGGAGGAATAGGTCGTATGCGGGGTGGCATGGGGCTTGCACGAGAAATTGAGGTTGTTGGCCAACACGCTAGTTTTTCCAGTCGCGGAGATAATTTTAAAACATCACCCAAGGGTGCAAACGGTGGAGGTGATGGTGGAAGAGCTCGCGTTATCGTGAAACCTAAAAATGGACCTCAGAGAATTATAGACGTTAAACAGCGTAGGTTGATGATGGCTCCAGGTGATAGAGTGCGGATGGAAACGCCTGGAGGAGGTGGCTTCGGAGAACCTCATTCACGATCGCCTGATCACTTAGCAGCTGATATCGCAGATGATCGTCTTTCAAGTGATGTCACAGAGATATACCCAGCCGCGCTTGCTCAGGATGCTAAAAGGCGCAGTTCGCTTTTAAAATCACGTTGAGCAAATTCAAAATCAGCAAGAAGAAAGAGGGCTACTGATAATGTCTGCTGAGAATTTTTCTGATCGTCCTTGGCGGGGACCACGCGTACCAGAACAGCGATATTTTGAAGATTTCAAGTTAGGGGAACGCTTCATTTCGCCATCTAGGACTCAGACCGATGCTCTCTTTGCCGCATTCCAGATGGCGAGTGGAGATAATCATCCAATTCATTATGATATCGAGTATTGCCGAAATCTCGGTTTCCCCGGCCTCCTCGCCCATGGAATGCAAGTATTAATCCAGGCAGCCCCAGGTGCGGGAGACTTTCCATTCATTGTGCAAGACAGCCTCAAAGCTATAGTAGAGCTGACCGCTCGTTTTAAAGCACCTGTTTTTTCCGGTGACACAACTTATCCAATGCTCGAAGTGGTTGATTTAGAACCAGGCCGAACAACTGGAGTAGTTGTACTTCGAGCAACAGTACACAATCAGCGAGACGCGCTTTGCATGGAGGGTGAAATTAAGACACTCATTAAAAAACGAAATGCAGAAAACTGATTCTTATCAGGCTCAGGAATAATTGGTTTTTGAAGATCATAAATTCTTTTGGGAAATAATAATTAACCTAAGCCATCAGAGGGTCTGAGACAGAAACTCATCATGCCGCCATTCAACCTCAAAGAAACTGATAAATTATTAACTACAACCAGGGCTGTTAGAAGACGCCTTGACTTTAAAAAGCCCGTACCTCGCGAAGTTATTCTAGAGTGCCTCGATATTTCCCAGCAGGCTCCCACAGGAAGCAATCGACAGGGATGGCGTTGGATTATCGTAACCAGCTCGGAAAAACGTGAAGCTCTTGCTGATATTTATCGGAGAGGTGCTGGAGAGTACTTGGTTAAGTCCCAAGATGAAGCTGCTGCCAATGGCGACAATCAAACAGAGAGAGTTTATTCTTCCGCACAGTATTTGGCAGAAAATCTTGAAAAAGTGCCTGTTCATGTAATTCCACTCATCAAAGTGGATCATATGGCAAAAAACCCACCAGTTACGGCGTGGGCAGGGTTGATGGGCTCGATCATGCCTGCAGTTTGGAGTTTTCAACTTGCTCTTCGCGCTCGTGGACTGGGTTCTACTTTGACCACTCTTCACCTTCACAACGCGAATGAAGCTCAGGATTTACTCTGCATTCCATCAGAGTTCATGCAAGTAGGTCTTCTACCTGTTGCTTACACTATTGGTAAGGACTTCAAACCCGCCAAGCGGCCTCCAATCCAGAATATCGTGTCCTGGGACCAGTGGCAGGATTGACGGCCATTAAAATCAGAAGTTCTACAATCTAGTTTGTCTGTGCAATCAGCTCATCCAAACTACGGTGAAAATTACAAATAACCTGTTCATATTTTCCAAAAGTGAAATATTCATTAGCCTCACTAGAAATGCCGTCCTGGATACTTTTTGCGGCTGCTCGGTCTTCAAGCAGCCCAGTGTCCTGTACAAAGTTGGCATCGCGTCGAGCAATCTCTAAACTTTCTTCGGTGGCCGCCTCCCCTTCATTTGTTAATTGATAAACCACCCAGCGTGTTGATGTCGGAGTCAGAGGCTCCAAAATTATAAAAAGGGTGTGGTTAGACAAGACTGACGTATGAGCGTGGGGAAAGATTTGAAACACTTGGGTGAATCGTCCTGCATAGTTCCGATCCTCTGGTAACTTTTCTCTGAGTCTCTCTATTCTATTGAACGGGAACACGATCAGCGCATTTCGCTTATACAGCTCTATTATGTTTAAATTATCATACCCGTAGGGATAGAATGATTTATTGTGTAGTGCCCGTATGTGGTACCCTTCCATTGAGGTTTCACCGATAAGCTTCCAATTTGCCTCGTCAACAAACTCCAGCGAGTTAAAAACCTTCTGTTCGGGCTTTATAATTTCTGGAAGGCACTCAAGAGCACCATCAGAAACCGGCTTTTCTTGCGTAACAAAAACGATACCAGATTTTTCTTCAGCGGTTACTGCAACCAGTCCATGGCTTTCCTTGTCAACTGACGGAAATCCCTCAAAGCCAGGGATGTGCTTAAGCGCACCATCCAAACTATAAGTCCAAGCGTGATACGGACAAACAAAGCTCTTAGCGCAGCCTGAACCTTCTTTTAGCGCCATTCCTCTATGCCTACATGCATTACGAAATGCCCGCACAACACCATCGTCACCACGGACGACCAGCAGGGGCGTCCCGGCAGCCGCTCGCGCGATGTAAGACCCAGCCTCAGGTAAGGCCGCCGAAGGACAGAAGGGCAGAGGGATGCGGCGCATCATTTTTAACTCTGCCTGAAAACGCTCCATAGACTGATAATTCTCAACTGGCTCCCGCCAAATTCCTTCGCCAACATCAGTTGTTTTATTATCGACATGCCTAATAACCCGTTCGTAAATTTCCTGCGGGGTCGGTAATTTCGCCATTATAAACTCTTCACACATTATAAATGTCGATTGGTATATCGACGCGGTCATTTAAAAAAGTGATATGCTTACGCGCAATTTTTAAATCGCCGTTTTCATGACGGCTGAACGTGTAATCATAACGACCACCATGAATGCGAGCTCCCTTCCTGTCACCGTATTGATGCACAGTCCAGCTGCAGGAAGCTTCTATAGTGGTCTCAGAAGCTGCTATCAGCAAAACATTACCAACCACATGGGTACTCCTAGGCATCGGTGTAGAGGCGTAACTATCACGAGTGTTGATACGATAAACTCTATCATCCAAGCCTGTCTTATTATGAAAATAGATAAGGAAGAGCTCCTTAGTTGGGTCGGTAGCAAGAGTTGTTTCGTTAATCCATGCGGGAATTAGGTACTCGGCATCTTCACTGTACAAGTTTAGCCACTCATCAAATCGGCGCATATCGAGCAAGTACGCTTCTCTGTAGATCAGCTGCTCAACTTCATGCTGCAAGCAAAGATCCGCGTTAGTAACGTTACTCATTTATCCGCAGCCATTAGTTCGGCCCAACGGCGATATTGCCCAATATAAATTGTTTCCATATCCCAAGGTTTATTGTGGCCTTTCGGCTCGATCTTAAGTTCACGAATGTCTTTATCAGCTCCAACGCCAGCAGAGGCTATGCCTCGATCAAACGGGGACCACTTGGCGAGCTTGCCCCCAACACCAGTCTGAGTATCCTCTAGTGCAACGGAGTCATCCGGGGTAGCAAGCCCACTTGTCAAAAAGAAATCTCGGAATTTGTCCAGTCGGGCTCGTCGAGCTTCGGAACTCTCACCTTTAGGCGCTATACAAAATACTTGTATTTCTGTTCTGCTGGGACCCAAAGGTCGGATAATTCTGATTTGTGTTGATGACTGGTCCATTAAAAATACGTTTGGATAGATGAGCAAATTACGTCCACGCCCCACCATCCAATTCCATTTTTCCTCACCAACTGTCGGAAGCAGTTTATCCCTCGCTTCGTATAATGGCGCTGCTTCGGGAGCTCCTCGATCCGACCAAATAACATTATGTCCGCGACCTAAGTCATAACATCCAGTTTCAACATTACCCGAGTCAAAACGAGCATTTTCGGTCAGTTTCATTCCGGAAGCATTATTCAGTTCATTTCTACGTCTAACTGTTTGTGCAAAATTACGATGCACAACTCCTACATGATAGCCATCGACACCGTTTTCTATTTGTAGCTTCCAGTTACATTCAACAATGTATGTTGAAGATCCTGGCAGCACCTCTAATCCATCAGGCGATTGGTCTGCCATCATATCAATGAAAGGTTTGGTATTATCTAAATGCTCTGAGAGCGGAGGCACTTCTGCGTTAAGACTTGCAAAAATAAACCCTCTGTAATTCTCAACTCGTGGCAGTCGCGTAAGACTAAAGCACGATTTATCAACACCATTAGGATAGCCTATCTCTTCATCCTTAATGCGAATGCAATCACCATCAGACTTAAATGTCCAACCGTGGTAACGGCAAACAAAAACACGAGCGTTGCCTTGTCGGGTTGGTGTAAGAAGCGCTCCCCTATGAGAACATGCGTTAATAAGGCCACCAATTTCGCCATTATCCAGACGGTTAATTATTACGGGTTGGCGCCCAATTTCTGTCCAGAGATAATCCCCCTGCTTTGGTATTTGACTTTCATGGGCGACATAAATCCAGGTCTTCTCGAATATTAGGGATATCTCGTCTTCGAAAATGCCTGGGTCATCGTAAATGGACCGATTGATGCTAAAATTACCGTCAGCTGTCCGGTCATCGACCATGCTAGAATAGTCTAATGTAGATCGACGCATGTCTGGCATGGGAGTGCCTCCTGCAAGATGAGTACAAATATTGCAAACTTTTTGGGGATGCCTCCAGACCGTATAAAAATATTTTTAAGGATGCGTAAATGGCCGAAGACACAACCTGGCTAGTAACTCCCGTTGGCCAACGCGCAGATGGCAGCTGGATTACCGACGTGCTTGCCGAAAGAGCTAGAGAAAATGGACTTCTATGGCGTTATGCGGAGGCCACTAACTTTTCCAGGGAACGAATAGAAGTAGTTCGCGGCTTAACTGTTGATCAGTTGAAGGAGTTGTACTACCGGCGCGGTTGGACAGATGGCTTACCTATCATCCTACCCACCAGATCTCGCGTCAGAACTTTTCTACGCCATGCAAAACAAAGTGGCGATAAACATATTGGAGAGGCGGAACCTCTCTTTGGACAGGTTACGATGGAAAAAGCGGCTGCCAATGCGGTAATGGCTGGCTGTGATCCAAAACACTTTTGTTTTGTCATTGCGGCACTGGAAGCAGTTCTCGAGCCTTCTTTTAACCTTCGTGGCGTTCAAACGACCGACGAGAATGTGACGCCACTTCTCTTGCTTTCAGGGCCAGATTTAGAGCGCTTAGATCTTCATGGAGGTGTAGGTGCTTTGGGACCTGGCTGGCGAGGAAATATGGTTATCGGCCGAGCTCTTCGGCTCGCAATTCAGAACATTGGGGGAGGGTGGCCCGGGACCACAAATCTGGCTGGCCTTGGCCAACCGGGCCGCCTATCGCTTGTTCTGCCAGAAAATGAAACTGATTCTCCTTGGCCGAGCTTGAGGGAACGGCTTGGTTATTGCGAGAATGACACACTTCTTATGGCTCTGCGAGCTGAAGCAACTGTTACGTGCACGGGTAGGATAGATGACCTAGGAAGCTTGCTGCGTTCCTCTCTATCAGCTTTCAGTCGCCTGCATGGAGGAACATGTGCCGTAGCTATTGCTCCATTTATTGCTCAGACATTGGCCCAAGATGGTTGGACGGAGCAGGATGTTAGAAAACACCTCTGGCAACTATCTCATGCCGATCCGGAAGAATATAATCGAAGTTGGATTATGAAGGATCTTCAACCACGAACGGGGATAGCAGATTGGGCAATTGCAGCCCTGAAAGCAGGGAATGGACCACCTGCTGTAGAAACACCAGACCATATTGTTCTTGTCGTTTCAGGAGCAAACGCGGCAATTCCACAACACGCGTACTTCCCAACTTGGGGATTTCCTGAAGCTCGAATCACAAAAAAGATTCAACGGATCGATTGATATCTTCGACGCTATCAAAATGCGTTTTGAAACTGATAGACGTAAGCCACAGTTTGCCCTAATTTCTGGATCATCGCATCCGAAGGGCGGGTGCTTAGTTGGATACCCTCAATGCGTTATCTAATTTCTTGCTTATTGGCAGTTATAACTTTCTCCTTATCCATTACGCCCACAATCGCACAGCAGCGTGGAAATCGCCCTCCTCCAACCCTCGTTGGAGACCAAATACGGCAAGAAACAGCTAGCGAAACAACGGCAATCGTAGGGCGCTTTGTATCAACGCGGAGTGGGCCCATAGCCACCCGAGTTGCTGGTGCTATTGATAATGTTTTGGTCGAAGTGGGAGACAGAGTTAAAGCTGGGCAAATTATTGCCGAGCTAGCAACTGATCGGTTGTCAGCGGAGGTCCAGCGTCGGAAAGCGTTATTAGAGCTCAGCAACGCCCGCATTAAAACAGCTAAGGCATCTCTAAAGCTTGCGGAACAATCATTAAATCGCCTAGAGCGACTTCGGAACTCAGCTGCCTTTTCTGAGGCTTTGCTTGCGGACAAACAACGAGAGGTGGAGAGATCGGCAGCGCAGGTAAAAGAAGTAGAAGCAGACAACGCCCGCGCCCTTGCTGAGCTAAAATTAGCCCAGGTTGATTTAGATTATAGTCAAGTTAAAGCGCCCTACCCGGGCGTCGTAGCTGAAAGGCACGTGGAAATTGGCGGATTTGTAGGACTGGGCGCTCCTATTGTTACCCTGATTGGGGACAAGGCACTTGAGATTGAAGCAGAGGCTCCAACAGACCGCATGGGTGGAGTACAACCCGGTGCTACTGCATCTGTTATGTTGGGCGCTGCCTCGAGTTCAATAAAAGTCCGAGCTGTATTGCCTCGCGAAACCGGTGTATCCCGCACTCGCACTGTGCGCTTTGGACCGCTACCCGCAGAGTTGGAAAAGTTAGCCATCGCAAATGCTGCAGTAACAATTCATATACCAATAGCCGCCCCTGAAACGGTCGTCACGATCCACAAGGATGCGATAATTCGTCGACCTGCAGGCGCAGTTGCGGTATTCGCCAAGCCTGACCAAGAACAAGAGGGGCTATTCAAAGCCGAAATCAAGTCAGTCGACTTAGGCTCTGCTGTTGGGCGTCGTTTTATATTGAAGGAAGGGGCCTCGCCTGGCGATATAGCAGTGATCCGAGGCAATGAAACGCTTCGCCCCAATCAAGCATTCAAACTCGTTGGCAACCAGCCTACAGGAATGTCCAAACGATGAACCTCATCCGTGCTGCGATCGAACGGCCTGTCGCCACAGTTTCGGCTGTTCTGATGATCGTTCTATTTGGAGGGCTTGCTCTAACGACAATCCCAATCCAGCTAATTCCTGAGGTCAATAAACCTCAAGTTACGGTTCAAACCTTATGGCCCGGAGCTGCCCCCGCAGAAGTGGAGCGGGAGATAGTCAATCGTCAGGAAGAAGTCCTCCGTGGTGTCGAAAATCTCGAAAATATGGAGAGTCAGTCCAGTACTGGAAGGGCTCGTGTAAAACTTACATTTGCCGTTGGCACAGATATGGATAAGTCACTGTTGCTAGTTGCAAATCGACTCGATCGGGTTAACGGTTATCCAGAGGAAGCCGATGAACCTACGCTTAAGACGGCGAGTTCTGACGACAATGCTATTGCATGGTTCTCCATTCAACGTCTCCCAGGGAATGAGAAACCAATCCACACATATCGAGATTTTGTGGAAGATTTTGTCCAAGACCGATTTGAACGTGTGCCTGGAGTTGCTTTAACCAACCTTTATGGTGGGGGAAGTCGCGAACTCCAAATAATCATAGATCCTGAAAAACTTGCACAATACCGCCTCACGATCAGTGAAGTTGTAAATCGTATTCGCACAGAGCATGCCTCCTTCTCAGCAGGAGAGTTAGACGAAGGAAAACGAAGTTATGTAACGCGCATGGAAGGCAACTTAGATCGCCCTTCAGCCGTGGAAGACGTTGTTTTGAGATCTGAAGTTGACAGATCTACAGGAGCTGTTTCGCGCGTAACCGTTCGAGATATCGCCAAGGTTGAATTTGGTTATTCCGAACCCACAGCACGGATTAGAAGAAATGGCGCCCCAGGTATTGCTGTAAATGCTGTTCGTGAAACCGGGGCTAATGTCATCAAAGTGATGGAAGGCTTAAGAGAGGCGACCGCCGATCTAAATGATACTGTGCTTAAGCAGAACGGCCTGACTATCAAACAAGTATATGATGAGACAGTTTATATAGAGTCAGCCATTGATCTGGTGCAATCCAACATAATCATCGGTGGCTTATTAGCCTCTTTGGTACTTCTGTTGTTTCTTCGCTCATGGAGACCAACCGTAATCGTTGCGATTGCTATCCCTGTATCCGTAATTGGCTCTTTCGTAGCCATGGCAGCGCTTGGGCGCTCACCCGTCCCCATCCAGACCCAGAACGGGCCGAGCACCATCTCCAGCAACATGAACAGGCTGACAATGGTGGGGCTGGTATGGCGCGGTGCCAGTG
>VMCJ01000068.1 GCA_008081395.1 Rhodospirillales bacterium
AAATGTTGGCAAACAAGCAAAATCAAGAAGAGTTGTCCGAACCCTTCATTTGGCCGGAGGAAGGCATCTCGCGGATTCCTTATCGATTATTTTTCGATCCTGAAATCTACAAATTAGAACAAGAGAAAATTTTCAAAGGGCCCGTCTGGAATTTCCTTTGCATGGAATTCGATGTAGCTGAGCCCGGTGACTTCAAGACAACTTTTGTCGGTGAAACCCCTGTGATTGTTACCCGCGATCGCAAGGGCACCGTAAATGCTATGGTCAATAGATGCGCCCACAAAGGCGCTCTGGTTTGCTTAAAAGAACGTGGTAACGCCAAAGCACTAACCTGCGTATACCATTCCTGGAATTATGGATTAGACGGCAAACTCATTGGCCTTGCCTTCAAAAACGGTGTTGGCGGCAAGGGCGGCATGCCTGATGACTTCGACATGGCCCAGCATCGGTTACAACCGGTAAGGGTGGAAGTTTTCTGCGGAATGGTTTTCGGAACTTTTTCCGATGAAACGCCATCAGTCGAGGACTTTCTGGGTAAAACGATGGCGGACTTCGTCCGCCGGAACCTTGGACGTAAGCTTAAACCTCTGGGCGTACAGAGCCAAATCATCCACAATAACTGGAAGTTGTACGCCGAGAATCTTCGCGATGCCTATCATGCAACGCTGCTCCACACATTTTACACAACGTTTAAAGTAAACCGCCTTGATATGGATGGCGGCATTATCATCGCACCAGACAAGTGGCATCACATTTCTTATGCAAAACGGAAAACCTTCAACGAGGACGAAGAATATAAAAAGGCTGGGGTGCACTCTGCTCAATATGAAAATAAGTTGGAGGGGCCTCAGCTCTTAGATACTTGGGATGAGTTCGATGATGGCATCACTCATTCTATTCAAGCGTTTTTTCCAAATCTCTGCATACACTTTACACTAAATTCACTATGCGTGCGGCATTATTTGCCGCGTGGCCAAGATAAAACAGAGCTTTTCTGGATCTATGTTGGCTATGAGGATGACACACCCGAAGAGACTGAAAAACGCGTTATGCAGGTGAATCTGACCGGATCTTCTGGCCTTGTTTCAATGGAAGACGGTTGCATTAACAATTTCGTGCAACGTGGCGCTAGAGGTTCTGAAGATAAGCGCGCCTTTATGGAAATGGGCGGTCGAGATGCCGAGAGCTCCGAAAATTCTCGCGCAACTGAGGCTGCCATTCGCGGCTTCTGGACCGGTTACCGCAGAATTATGGGCTTCTAAAAGTGATAGATGACGAACTTCGTGAGCGGCTGGATGATTTTCAAGCTGACTACACTCACACGCTTGATGATGGCGAGCTTGAAGCGTGGCCAGGTTACTTCACCGAGGATGCAATTTATAAAATTGTAACCCGTGAAAACCACGAAGCCGGCTTACCCATGGGTATATTTTATTGCAACACCGCAGGTATGATGAGAGATCGAGTATTAGCTCTACGTACTGCGAATATTTTCGAGCCTCATACCTACTGTCACATCCTATCGCGAGCTCGATATACGAAAGAGAATGGCGAAATCAAAGGACGAACTAATTTTCAGGTAATTCGAACAATGCAAGATGGAGAAATGAGCCTCTTCCTTGCAGGGAAATACCTCGATCGGGTGGTAGAAGAAGGGACCGAGCTAAAATTCAAGGAACGCATAGTTGTTCTGGAAAGCCGTAGGATAGACGTACTCCTCGGAATTCCTGTCTAGCAAAAACCCAAAGATAGAAACTAATCGCACGACAACAGGCAGAATGGATCAGTCCTTGGTAAGGCTAACGGACTTCACAACCTACAGCGATGCTCATTTGCATTTCAAACCTGAACGACTATGGGACCTGTTTGACGGGAATAGAGAATGCTTCAACATTGCTCATGAATGTGTTGATAGACATGCAACTTCATCAGAGAGAGTAGCTGTTCGCATAGTTCATGCTGATGGTCGCAATGACGCCCTTACATTTCAGCAATTAGCTGAGCGTTCTAATCAGTTTGCAAACCTTCTGAAAACAGAAGGGATCAAGTCGGGCGAGCGTGTAGCCATCATGCTAGAGCCAGAGGAAGCCTACTATGTTGCCCTCTTTGGTTGCATGAAAGCTGGCTGCATTGCAGTCCCTCTATTTACATTATTTGGGGAAGATGGACTGAAGCTTCGGATTGAAGATTGTAAACCAGCTGCTTTACTCACTAACTCTGAGAAAATGCCGATAGCGAAAGGCTTTTCAAATCTAAAACTATGGGTAACTGGGCCTGAATTTGAAAAGCAAATGGCAGCTCAAAAAAGTCAATTCTCATGGGAAACCAAGGGAGATGACCTTGCATGTTTTCAGTATACGTCTGGCACAACTCGAGAGCTACCTGATGCAATCCGCCATACGCATCGAAGTTTAGTAACCTTAATGTCTGCTGCATTATATGGCACTGGCATTCGGCCCGGTGACCGTTTTTGCTGTCCTTCGTCCATCGCTTGGGGACATGGATTATGGCATGGCACTCTGGCACCATTAGCTCTTGGTGTAGAGACAATGTCTTACGCCGGCCGCTTCGATCCCAAACGTCTTGTTCAGGCCATGAAAGATTTTGGCACAACAAACCTCTCGGCTGCTGCAACTCATTACAGGCTGATGATGAATACGGAGGAACTGGAACTTCAAGATCTTAAGCTAGAAAAACTCACCTTCACCGGCGAGCCTATCGATAGTGAGACCGCGAATTTCTGTGAGGTTACTCTCAATCAACATCCTCGAAGCATGTATGGCACCACGGAAGTTGGAGTAATACTGGTCTCTTACCCTGGCGCAATTGATTTTGAGATGAAACCTGGCTCACTTGGGAAACCACCACCCGGTGTGGATGTCCGTATTCATCGTCCGGATGGATCAGAAGCCAACCCAAACGAAACTGGTGAGATAGTTGTCGAGAGGCGAGGCCATTGGTTCCCTACCAAAGATCTTGGGCGCAAGGATAATGATGGTTATTTTTTCCATGGCGGTCGAGCAGACGACGTGATCATCTCAGCAGGCTGGACTATGAGCGCTGTTGAAATCGAGGATGCCATCCTTCGACATGATGACGTATTGGAAGCTGCTTGTATTGGGGTGCCCGATACCGCACGCGGGCACGTAGTAAAGGCTTTCCTTGTTGCTAAACGCAATAACTTAGATCTAGTCGATGAGGTGCAAAATATGGTCAGAGAGCGCCTCTCTCAGCACGAATACCCGAGGCTCATTGAATTTGTTGAAGAGCTACCAAAAACCCCGGCCGGCAAGGTCAATCGTAAGGTTCTCCGAGACCGAGAACGTTCGAAATTAGAAGAGAAATAATACATGAGCGATCTTTTCCCTGTTATCACCGATGATGGCTTAAACGATCTTAAGCGGCGAATTGGCGTGCCCATTGTTGGCTCCCTAGAGCCATGGTGCCATGAGGCAACCCGAGACAATATCCGTCACTACGCTCATGGAATTGGCGATGACAATCCACTTTGGTGCAATCCTGAATACGCTGAAAACAGCCGTTTTGGCGGCATCACAGCGCTCCCTAGTTTTCTGTTCTCAACCAGCAGAATTATATCGGGGTACGTGGGTGGACTCCCTGGGGTTCATGCGATGTGGGCGGGCGCTGACTGGTCATGGCACGCTCCAATACGCAGAAACGATGAGATTAGAACTGAAGCCTATCTCAAGGATCTTATTTCGCACGACACCAAGTTTGCCGGCCGTGCGATCCAACAAATCTATCATGTCGATTTCTACAATCAGCGCAATGAGCTGCTGGCTGAAGCTGATAGTTGGTGTTTTAGGACAGAACGAGACGCAGCGAGAGAACGCGGGGTTAAATACACCGAAGTTCGCGAAAAAGGCGTTCGTCAATATACCAAGGAAGAGCTGGAGGAATTCTACAATCTTTACGCAGCAGAAAAGCCTCGTGGGTCAGAGCCGAGATTTTGGGAAGATGTAAATGTTGGTGATGAATTACCGACAATGCCCAAAGGCCCTATGACCGTTACTGGCTTTATTGCATACGCTCAGGGATGGGGCGGCCTTTACATTCGCGCTAATCGCATTGCATGGAAACAAATAGATGCCCATCCTGGTCTTGGCATCGTAAATAAATTTAACATTCCAGATTGTCCTGAACGTGTGCATTGGGAAGAGGATTTCGCTCGACAAGTTGGAACACCCGGGGCTTATGACTACGGACCAGAGCGCTGCTCATGGTTAACTCATCACCTAACCGATTGGATGGGAGATCATGGTTTTTTGCGAAAAGCATCCTGCAAAATTCGCCGTCACAATCCCGAAGGAGATCTCCTGGTCATACGTGGGACTGTAAAAGACAAACGCATTGAGAATGGACGTCATCTCATCGAAATTTCACAAGAAGCTCGCCAACAAGATAATGAGCTCTCAGTGATTGGAACGGGTTTGGTAGAATTGCCAAGCCGAAATACTTGATGAAGCGTCATGGTCCAGACGCGAAGAGCCCACTGAAATGGGCTCTTCTTCCGCCCATCGTAGGGTTTATCGTAGTCAGTTTAGATAAGAATTTGATTGGAGCTGCGAAGGAAGCTTTTGAATTCGATTTGCGAACTGCGATTGTATTAATTGCTGTTGCACTTGTAGAGGGATGGCGAAACTGGGCCTATCCCCTTGAGGCAACAAAGGAAAGCCCCCGAACCCTGGCTATTGCTCTAACGCTGATTGGTGGTCTTATTGCAGTTTGCATCTCAATAGGTGGAGAAAGCTCACAATTAATTCTTTACTTGTCTCTAATTTTTGGGGCTTTGAAATTTGGTAAATTTGCCAGTGTTTTGATATGGCAACCGGAGCCTAAGGTTTAGAATAATAAACCTTTAGGCTTCTTCAATAAATTAATCACTGCGCAAACATTGTGATGATTTGCAAAATATGTTGGGCACAGAAATATTTTTATTTAAGCTACGATCTGGCTACTCGACCCACTCCATGCTTTCCTTTGTCATTAAAGTCAGAGGGAGAGTGTCGTGAAGATAAAACGCGTTGAACACATTGCGATAGCAGTCAATGATATGGAAAAAGAGGGCCAAGCCTTAGAGCACATCTTTGGTCTAAAAAAAGATTATGATGAGCAGATTGGTGAAACACGGCTAGCAATGTATCCGATTGGTGAGACATCTATCGAGCTTCTAGAAGCAGTCGGCCCTTCCTCAAAAGTACAAGATTGGATCAATGAAAAAGGACAAAGCCTTTTTCACCTTTGCTTTGAGGTGGAGGATATCGATGGCGCGCTTGCTGAATTAAAAGAAAAAGGTGTGGCGTTGCTGGATAAAGAACCAAGATCTGGACATGGAGGAAGCCGCATCGCCTTTATCGACCCAAAAGCAACGGGAAATATCTTAATTGAATTGGCAGAATTACCAGACGGACATTAATCGAGCTGAAACTCTGCGCTAAACATGACGCTTATTTCTTTGCATTATTGAATAAAACTAGCCCTTCAATAAGTTGAAAGGATTGTCCTGGAATGTCGGGATCACTTGGCCCTTTAAACGGTATCCGTGTCGTTGCCTGCTCAACTGCTCAGGCTGGTACAGTCCCTTACATGCTAATGGCGGATCTTGGTGCAGAAGTAATCAAAATTGAGAGCCCCAATGGAGGAGATCCGTCTAGAAAGGCTGGTGAAATCAAAGGAGAAAATGGCGAAATTTCGTCTTTCTTCGAAACCAATAACCGCGGCGTGAAAAGTTTAACTCTAAATCTGAAGACACCAGAGGCTCGGGAAATTCTTCATAAACTTGTCAAAACAGCAGATATTTTCGGCCAGAATTTCCGTCCTGGAGCAGCGGAACGGAACGGCTTTGGATATGAAGATTTAAAAAAAATTAACCCTAAGCTTGTTTATGCGTCAGTATCTGCTTACGGCACACGCGGCCCTCACGCCAATCTTCCTGGTACGGACGCAGTGGGACAAGCCCTATCCGGGATCGCCGAAGCTTACTCCCAACCAGGCGGCTCCATGCGGACTGGCGTTGTGTCAGTAGCTGATGAAACGTGCGCAATGCTCACTTTTGGGGGTGTACTTGCTGCACTAATCAATGCTCGTGAAACCGGCATTGGTCAGAAAGTGGAGACATCACTTGCAGGAAGTGCTGTCCGATTGATGGGATGGACACTGACCACAACTATGTGGCGCAACAAAAATCCTATAACTGGTGCAAGAATTAACGGCACGCGCAATCGTCCAGGCATAGCGGCTACATTTGATGATATCGATGGACTGCCGTTAGTTTTGCAACTAGACGCAAAAGACTGGCAGCCAGCAATGAATGCGCTTGGCTTCTGGGACACACTTGAACAAAGAGGTGCGAGTGATCTTGGACTGGCCCTAGTAGATGAAAACAAGAAAGATCTGATTTTAGAAACCTTGCGCGGCCTATTTGCAAAAGGCCGACGTGACGACATGCTAATAACTTTGCGGGAAGCAGATATCGTCGCGGCGCCAGTAAATACGTTATTGGAAGCTTCAAACGACGCAGACAATATTGCCAATGGCTATATTGCTGAAATGGAATACCCTGAAATTGGTGACACTCTCAAAGTACACGGTACACCATGGCAATTTTCAGAAACACCTCCTGTGTTCGGTCGAGCGCCTAAGCTGGGCGAACACAACCAAGCCATTCTTGAAGAGCTTGGATATTCTGCCGAGGCTATTCAAAATTTTGTTGATCAGAAAATTATCTAAAGGAGCCTGACCTATGCGCATTGGATATATTGGCCTTGGAGCAATGGGGCGCCCCATGGCCATCAATCTTATAGAAGCTGGCCACGATTTAGTTGTTTGTGATACGGACGAAAATAGAACTGCAGTACTAGCACAGCGTGGGGCCGAGGTTGCCGCTTCACCGAGGGAAACAGCGGACAAATCAGACTACGTACTAGCTTGCCTTCCATCCCTTGCTGCCGCAGAGGATGTTGCTCTGGGCATTGACGGCGCTGATAAAGGCAATCGTGCCAAAGCATTTATAAATATGGGAACAACTGGCAGCGCCTATTCGCGCGCAGTTGCAGAAAGAATGAAGGCGGCTGGAAAAGTTTTTCTCGATGCACCTATTTCTGGGGGCCCTCCAGGCGCAGAAGCAGGGACACTTGGCATTATGTGTTCTGGTGACAAAGAAACTTTTGAAGCTCTAAAATCCAGCTTAGAAGTCCTGTCAGGAAAACTAGTTTATCTAAACGAAAACCCCGGCGCCGCTCAGACCATGAAATTGGTTAATAATATTATTTCATTCGGAAACCTATCAGTGGCTCTGGAAGCAATGACTTTAGGGGCAAAGGCGGGCTTAGATCCTGAACAAATGTTGGAAGTCATTAATGCGTCATCAGGCCGGAATAGTGCAACCGACACCAAAATTCCAAATCACGTTCTTTCAAGAACCTTCGACTACGGCGGCGCCTTATATATCATTGAAAAAGACCTTGAGCTTTGGCGCAGAGAGGCAGAGGCCTACGAAACTCCAATGTGGCTAGGCACAAACATCCGCACGCTATTCCTGCAGTGCATGGCAGAAGTTGGTCGCGACCAAGATTTGACCGCCTTAACAACAACCCTTGAAAAGATGGCTGGCGTGCAAATACCTAAAACGAGGTAATAAAAATTTATGATTGCTTAGTGGACTTCAAACGATCTTGAAGTTCCAAGTGCACAAGCGACTTTTATCGGCAGAAACTTCATTAACTTCGCTGAGCTATCATGAAAAGACGTCCGAATGGGAACAATGTGGCGCCATCACTCCGTTTAGGATAGGCGTCGCGCAAAACTGATCCGTATTCAGCTAGGAAGGCAGACGCTGCGGTCTCACCTAATGCCGTAAGGACTGGGCGGAGGGCCGATCCTTTTACCCACTCAAGAACTGGGTCATCTCCGGAAAGTTCTTGCAGATAATGACACTCCCATATGTCTATATGGTTTGCATAAGGTCGGAGGCGATCAAAATAGACGTCTCCATCGTCTACCCATTTACGACCAACGCCTTGTCGAAGTTCAGCCGAACCATACCCTTCTCCATTATTGCCATTTGCAAGAACTTCTCGGAGCAGGCGATGGGATGCCTGACCCCATGACAGCGGCATTTGTACCGCAAGGACACCGCCAGGAGCCAACTGTTGCATAAGATGGGGGAACAGTGTGTCGTGACCATCTACCCAATGCAGAGCTGCGTTGGAGTAAATAACATCAGCAGGTTTTTCCGGAGCCCATCCAACAATGTCGGCTTCAACCCATTCAACATTATTTCCACCAGCGGCAGAACGACTCTTGGCCAACATTTCTGCAGAGGCATCGAGACCTATTACTTTCGCTGAGGGCCAGCGTTGTGTCATAGCGATTGCAATTTCGCCAGCACCACAACCAATATCATAACAGATGCTGGGCTCATCTAAATCGATACGCTGGAAGAGCTCAATCGCAGGCCGAAGACGGTGACCACCATAACGAAGATACTGACCAGGGTCCCATTTGCCTTCGGGCCTATCATTACTCATTTTTAAATCATCTCCACATAGTATGCACTGAACACCATCCGCATATATTCCAGTTGGTCAAGAATACATATCAATCTTCTTGTCGACTCGGTCTCCAAAGAGTTGGTACTAGCGACAAACACGCAAGAAGTATGAGCGGCAACAGGAATTCCCATTGGACTAAAACATTCAGGTTGGGCTTACCGTCAGCAGAAAAGATAGATGCAAGACCAGCTCCAATACCGGCATAGATAAACGTCCCTGGGATTATTCCAATAAAGGTAGAAATTACGTAAGTTCTTATCGGTATACCAACCAATGCCGGGACGACATTCACAACAACAAATGGGAAAATTGGAACAAGTCGGAGTGCAAGGAGGTAAAAAAAAGCGTTTTGATTTAACTTCCGACGAAAGGTAGGAGCATGCCTACCTAATCGACTATTGAAGAATTCTGAAAAAGCATATCTTGCTGCAATAAATAAGATTGAAGAGCCAATCGTTGCTCCAAAAACAGCAAGTATCCCTCCATAAAGGGTTCCAAAAAACAGCCCTCCAGAAAGCGTAAGTATTGTTCCTACAGGCAAGAAAAACGCAGTTGATAGCACATAGCTAACAAAATAAATCGCAACAGCAAGCCCGAAATTGATCTCTACAAATTCGCTAAGCTCAGCAGCTTTTTCATCCAAAACACTGAGACTCAAATACTCCGAAGCGCCAAAGAACAGAAAGGCCAGAAAACCCATAATTAAAGCTGCAATTGGTAGAAGTCTTTTCCAATTCGGTCTTTGCGCTGGAAGATCTTGGCCAATAGAGGAATTTGCTTCTGATGTTTTCCGGTGATTTTTCACAATCTTTATAACCTTCACCAAAAAAACATACGTTTACACAATAAAATACATTTTACCGCGGCATTAGGAGATATATACAACATTGACCCCTGCCCCAGCTATCTATTATAAGCCACGCTTCGTATTGGATACTGTTATCTAACAGGAAAATTCGCCCGGTCCTCGAGCATAAAGCCGGCCGAGAATATTGGAGTTTGATCCCATGAAGCGCACTTACCAGCCCAGCGTGCTCGTTCGCAAGCGCCGCCACGGTTTTCGCTCGCGCATGGCTACAGTTGGCGGACGCCGCGTTCTAGCCACCCGAAGAGCGAAGGGCCGCAAGCGTCTCTCTGCATAAATGCAATGAGGCGGACGATTACTATTGGCCGCCTAAAACGCCGTCGAGAATTTCTTGCGGCTGCCCGTGGCAGAAAATCCGGCGGTCCAATAGTGGGGTTGCAAGGCATAAAGCAGCGCCCTAGCGAAACACCAGACCAAACCGTTCGTATTGGCTTCACCTGCTCAAAAAAAGTAGGCAATGCCGTTGCTCGTAACCGGGCACGACGAAGGCTGAAAGCCGCAGCGGCTGAACTAGCGCCCGATTTAGCAATTCCAGGTTGCGACTATGTGTTGGTTGGCCGGACAGCGACCGTTAACGTACCTTTTGATAGAATTAAAAATGACCTGCGAAGGGCATTCAAAGAGGTTGGGAAACGGCTGGAGGACAATATATCATGAAACGAATGTTGATCTGTATCGCTAAAATCCCGGTCATCCTGTACAGATATGGGATCTCTCCGTTTACGCCGATGTCCTGTCGCTTTCACCCAACTTGCTCCGCATACGCGATGGAAGCTATAGATACCCATGGGGCCCTAAAAGGTTGCCTTCTTGCTTTGCGGCGTTTAGTGCGCTGCCGACCAGGTAGCAGCAGCGGGTACGACCCAGTCCCCGCCCCTAAAACATCTATTTTTTAATAAGCTTTCTTCTTTTAACTTTTTGACGATTGGGATCACATAGGGATGGACCGCAACCTGTTGTTAGCGATGGCGTTGTCTATCGGTATTTTGCTTGGCTGGAACGTACTTTTTCCGCCACCAAAAACGCCAACTGTGCAGACAACAGAAACATCTGCATCAGATACTCCTGCAAAATCTCCATCTGATGTGGCATTGCCCTCTGCAAGTAGTACCAGTGGTCAAGCGCCTGCAGTAATCAATCAGGACTTAATTAATTCCGTATCCCGCGAACAAGCAGTACGATCTACCCCAAGGCTCGAGATAGATAGCAACCGCCTACACGGATCAATCTCCTTAAAAGGTGCCCGCATCGATGACCTTACCCTGTCCACCTACAAAGAAACGCTAGATAGCAACAGCCCCCCAGTCACCCTGCTGAGTCCCAGCGGAAGCCCAAAATCGTATTTCGCTGAATTTGGTTGGATAGGCGGTGGAGAAGGCGTTAGTCCATCAGCAGAAAGCTTGTGGCAAGCAAGCGGTGGACCGCTACGACCTGGAAATCCGGTTACTTTGACCTGGAAAGGAACCACAGGACTAAATTTTGAGCGTAAAATCAGTCTTGATGATGGCTATATGTTCACCATCGAGGATTCAGTTCAGAATCAAGGAAACTCTCCCGTCTCGCTGACTCCTTATGCACTTGTTTCGCGAACAGGAAAACCAAAAGTAACTCAATTATTTGTTCTTCATGAAGGTCTTTTGGGCGTCCTAGGTGGATCTTTAAAAGAAGTCGACTACAGCGACCTAATGGATGATGGCGCCAAGGGCATGGTTGAAGAAAAGTCGACCGGCGGATGGATTGGAATTACAGACGTTTATTGGCTAGCAGCTGTGATCCCAGATCAGAATACTCCAATCAATGCAAGGTTTATGCACCATAGTCAGGGCGGGCTGGATCGTTTCCAGACTGATTACGTAGCCGAGTCTGCTGTGAGCGTGGCTCCAGGTGGATCTGCCGCCTTCACCCACCGCTTTTTTGGAGGCGCAAAAGAGGTGCGTCTTCTTGATAATATCGAAGCTAAACTTGGTGTTCAGAATTTTGATCTCGCGATCGATTTTGGATGGTTTTATTTCCTTACCAAACCATTCTTCTATGCCATTGATTGGCTATACAGCATTCTAGGCAATTTTGGCCTAGCTATAATGGCCCTAACCGTGTTGATTAAATTAGCATTCTTCCCCTTGGCGAATAAGTCATACAAATCGATGAGCCAGATGAAAGCGCTGCAACCAGAGATGGTTAAACTGCGTGAGCGCTTCGGTGAAGACCGTACAAAACTCAATCAGGAAATGATGGCTTTGTACAAGGAAAAGAAGGTCAATCCGGCTTCTGGCTGCCTACCAATTCTGATTCAAATCCCAGTATTCTTTGCCCTTTATAAGGTGCTTATTGTTACAATTGAAATGAGGCATGCTCCTTTCTTCGGCTGGATCCAGGATCTATCGGCTCCAGACCCAACAAGTGTATTTAATCTATTTGGCCTTCTGCCCTATGATCCGTCAGTGTTTATTCCAGGGGGCTTTAATATTGGTGCGTGGGCGCTTGCTATGGGTTTGACTATGTTCTTCCAGCAACGTCTCAATCCACAGCCCACCGATCCGGTTCAGGCAAAAATTTTCGCATTTATGCCTATTATTTTCACATTCCTGCTCGCCAGCTTTGCAGCTGGACTAGTAATCTACTGGACGTGGAACAACCTGCTCTCCATCGCACAGCAAGCACTCATTATGAAGCGTCAGGGCGTTCCAATAGGCCGACGCGCCCATGCGAGGGCAGAAGCAGCCAAGAAAAGCAGCAGCGACTGAAGGGCGTGAAAGATGGATTCCCCTGCCGATATAATGTTCGGCATAACATCAGAGACAAAGGAACTAGGCAGAAAGCTCTTCCAGGGAGAAGCAACATTCTTATGGGAGGCTAAAGCTCTTGATAACCTTCCGCCTGCAGATCTTCCTGAAATAGCTTTTGCTGGCAGATCAAATGTTGGAAAATCGAGCCTTATCAACGCTCTCTTAGGTCGAAAAGGCCTTGCCCGTGCGTCAAATACACCGGGTCGCACCCAAAGCTTGATCTTCTTTGATCTTGCAAATCGACTACGGATTGTTGATCTGCCAGGCTATGGATATGCACGAGCATCTAAAAGTAAAATCAAGGACTGGACCGATCTCACCCGAGATTTTTTGAGAGGACGTTCCAAATTATCCAGGCTCTGTCTCCTCGTTGATGGAAGACATGGCTTGAAACCTAGTGACCATGAGATGATGAAACTTTTGGATGAAGCAGCACTATCTTTCCAAGTAGTACTAACAAAGCGCGATAAAGTGAAAGCTGAGGCGGCCGAGGCTACTCATAAGGCGACCATCTCTGCTGCCTCTAAATATCGCGCAGCGCATCCATGGGTTGTATTTACGAGTTCCGAAAAAGGCGATGGCCTACCGGAGTTACGAGCGCACCTATCGGCGTTCGTAGAATAGGAAGAACAATGTCAAAAGAAAATCAGGACCGAAATCTGCGCGTCGATGTCTTGTCCGAAGCATTACCATTTATGCGGCGATACGCTGGTGAAATAATAGTGATCAAGTACGGTGGCCATGCCATGGGCGAGCAGGCACTGGCAGATGGCTTCGCGCGCGATATTGTATTGCTGAAACAAATAGGTGCGTTCCCAATCGTTGTGCACGGTGGTGGCCCTCAAATTGGAGCTATGCTCAAGCGCCTAGCTATAGAGAGTGAATTTATTGATGGCTTGCGAGTGACCGATAAGCCTACGGTTGAAGTTGTGGAAATGGTATTAGCTGGCGCAATCAATAAGGGTATAGTTGCCGCTATAAATCGTGCCGGAGGCCGTGCAATCGGAATGTCCGGAAAAGACGCTGACCTAATCCGCGCAAAAAAGCTTAGTCATGTTGCTAAAGAAACCGATAGCAATATTGAGAAGGTAATTGACCTAGGCTACGTGGGTGATCCGGAGCGAGTAAATGGTGACGTACTAATCGAACTTGCAAAAACTGGTGTTGTTCCTGTGATTGCCCCTATAGGGTTCGACGATGAAGGTGCAACCTACAACATTAATGCAGATACCGCTGCCGGGGCAGTTGCAGCAGCAGTCAAAGCTAAACGCCTTTTGATGCTCACCGATGTCGCGGGAGTCCTAGATGCAGATGGCAATCGACTGGAAGATATCTCTGCTGACCTTGCACGCTCTATGATTAAAGATGGCGTTATTAAAGGTGGCATGATCCCAAAAATTGAAACTTGCCTCGACGCAGTTCAAGAAGGCGTAGAGGCATCAGTCATTTTAGACGGAAGAGTGCCTCACGCTATTCTTCTTGAAATCTTTACTGAACGCGGCGACGGTACAATAATTCGCCCCGCTTAAAGGTATCCAACATTTTTACTTCCCTTCGCAGTATTGTGTTTCGAGCGGTCTCAGACCGAATGTTCTACGGCTGGCCCATACTAGCCGTGGCAGCTCTAGCAATGTTTGGGACTGGCCCAGGTCAATCTCATCTTATCGGGCTTTTCTTTGATCCGATGCAGGCAGAGCTTGGTCTTAGTCGGACACAAATTTCGACAGCCTACGGATCAGCTACGTTAATAGCTGCCCTTTTATTACCTCGTATGGGAAAGCTAATCGACAAATTTGGCCCTGCGCGGATGATTTGGTTGATAATACCTGGAGTTGGGCTGGCCGCTGTGGCAACAGGTTTAGCAACAGGATGGCTTTATTTGGCTTTCGCCTTTGGAGCCTTGCGCTTTCTTGGCCAAGGCTCCCTTATGATGAACTGTGCAAACATAACATCCCAATGGTTTGATAGAAAAAGAGGCTTTGCGCTCGGGATAATGGCTCTGGGCTTTCCTATATCTATCGCTATTCACCCCCCTCTCACCCAATGGCTAATTGCAGAACTTGGCTGGCGAGATGCGTGGATAGCTTTAGGGATAATCACGACTTTGACTCTCTTGCCCCCTGCCCTCCTTTTTTTACACAACCGTCCCGAAGATGTTGGGCTTCAGCCTGACGGCGATAGCAATGCACCTTCCCAAACATCCGGTCCAAAACTTGGAGGATTTACCAAAGCAGAGGCACTTAAAATGCCTGCTTTTTACATTCTCGTAGCAGGCATGTTTTGTATGTCTTTACTCATGACCGCCCTTCATGTGGAATTTACCGCTATCCTGAAATCCCAAGGTCTTCAAAAAGATGTGGCAGCAGCAATGTTCACGGTTACAGGGGTAACAGCTGCATTGATGATGCCTGTTATCGGCCGACTACTTGATACGGTTCCCACAAAATGGATGTTCTTTCTTGGCTTAATTATTCAGTCGGCTTCGCTGGTATCTGTAAGTCTGACCTCCGATACAGCCACAGCTGTCATTTTTGGAGTAATCTTTGGCATAAATAACGCCATCACTATGACCTATGTTGGCTACCTATGGCCACGATATTTTGGCCGGCGGCATCTTGGAGAAATCCAGGGCACAGGACAGATGATCCTAATTGTTGGTGCAAGCATTGGCCCTTTGCCACTTGCTTGGGCAATAGACAATTGGGGTAATTATGACAGCATGCTTCAAATCCTAGCATTAGGGCCACTTGCTGTAGCGTTAATTGTCGCGTTGTTTTTACCTGCACCTAATCCTCCAGCAGGGAATTAGTGTATACTCCACACTCAAAGAATTACATGAGTGGGGAATACATATGCGCCTATTTGATCTTTCAGGCAGCGTAGCTCTCATTACGGGCGGCAATGGTGGCATTGGCCTGGCTTTTGGCAAGGCAATGGCAGAAGCAGGCGCACAAGTGATGGTTGCTGGCAGAAACACAAAAAAAAATGCTGCGGCAGTGGAACAAATCCAAAGTCTTGGTGCTGAGGCAGACAGCATAGAAGTAGATATAACTGATCCGGAAGCCTGTCGCCGCATGGTCCAGGAAACCGTCAAACGGTTCAATTCTCTGAACATTCTGGTTAACAATGCTGGTACGGCGGTCCGCAAGCAGCCTCAAGATATTAGCCTAGAAGAATTTCGATTGGTTATGGAGACCAATCTGACTAGTGCTTTCGTGACTTCACAAGCCGCATACCCAGAAATGCTAAAGGTCGGCGGTGGAAAAATTATCAACATAGGCTCAATGATGTCGTTGTTCGGAGCCGCCTTCTCATCACCATATGCATCTTCAAAGGGAGGAATTGTTCAACTTACAAAATCCCTCGCCTGTGCTTGGGCTAAGGACAATATTCAATGTAACGCTGTCCTCCCAGGCTGGATCGATACAGAACTAACTCAGCAAGCGAGACAACAAGTACCCGGTCTGCATGAACGGGTGCTTAGCCGATCTCCAACAGGACGCTGGGGTGTTCCAGACGACCACGCGGGCACGGCAGTATTCCTAGCAAGCCAAGCTTCAGATTTTGTCACTGGGGCATCGATTCCAGTTGATGGCGGATACTCGGTTTTCATCTGATGATTGGAACAGAATTAAAAGAGAGAATTATATTTGTAACTGGTGCCTCAAGTGGTATCGGCGCTTCGGTTTCGAAAATGTTGGTCGCCCGTGGAGCAAAGGTCGTAGGCGCTGCTCGCAGTTCTAAAACGTTAGAATCGATGGCTGATACGCTTGGAAATAACTTCTTACCCTGGCCAATGGATGTAACTGACGGCGCTGCTGTTGCAAATATTCCTGCCACACTGCCAGAAGCATGGCAGGATATCGCTGCAGTTATAAATAACGCCGGACATGACACAGGTGGACGCGAGCGCCTGGATGAATGTGAGCCAGATGAGCTGGCACGCATTATAGAGGTCAATGTCATAGGTATGATCAGAGTTGCCAGGACCTTTGCTGCACATTTTCTGGAACATGGAGGCGGTGATATTGTTAACGTTGGCTCTACTTCCGGACACTTCGCCATTTCAAATGATGCCGCTTACGTGTCCAGTAAGTTTGCCATTAACGGACTTACACGCGCGCTTCGTGCTGATTACGAAGGATGTGGCATAAGAGTTATCGAAGTATCCCCTGGAGTAGTTCGGACTGGGTTTGCCCAAGCGAGATATCATGATGATGCAAAACAGGCAGCATTATTTTATGAGCGCTTCCCAGCGGTGCTTGAGGCAGATGATGTGGCAAGAACAATTATCTTCGCTTTGGAGCAACCTCCTCATGTTGCTATTGGCGAACTCCTTATGTTCCCTGTTCATGGCCCTCGTTAATTACTGCACCGCCAATAAGAAAAGCTTTTTAATCAGGAAAAGCATAAAGCCGTAGAATGAAATCCATTTTTAAGCAAAACTAACAGAATACTTTGCCCTTACTTTAACGGAGACCGTTTAAAATGACTCGTCTACCCCTGCCATCTGATGCAGAGCTTTCACCAAGACAGAAAGAAGTTATAGAGATGGTGAAAAATGGGCCTCGTGGCGGTGTACGGGGTCCCTTTGGAGCATGGATTCGCAGCCCTGAGTTTGCTGCAATCGCTCAAGACCTTGGCGCACACATAAGGTTTCGTTCCTGCCTTAACGACCGAGTACGCGAGATAGTCATTTGCACAACTGCAGCGAGTATTCGAGCCCAGTATGAGTGGTTTGCTCACGCAAGAATAGCTTTAGAAGCCGGGGTTTCTGCCGAGACATTGGAAGCTATTCGCACAGGAAATAAACCTGAAAATGCTGCCGATGATGAAATCATGGCCTACGCATTTGCCACTGAATTACTAAATACAAAGCGTATTTCTGACCAAAGCTTTAGCCAGGCAGTTGAAATGTTTGGCGAAGAGGGACTTGTCGAAATTGTTGGTGCTTGCGGTTACTACACGCTCGTTGGTCTTACTTTAAATGTCGCTGCCGTACCTTTACCAGACGGTGAACCTCTGCCGTTCCCAGAGTAAATTGACATTGCAGAACCCTGTAGAAACTGAAAGAAACGGTGAAGTAGCAATCCTCCGTTTGAACCGCCCCAATTCCTTAAATGCTATCAGCCGTGATCTAGCCAAAGCCGCCGCCGAAGCACTGATCGAATTAGACTCAGATCCGGAAATAAAAGGCATAGTGCTGACTGGGGCCGGGGACAGAGCATTTTGCGCCGGCGTTGACCTAGAGGAAGCGAAACTAATTAAGGTAGAAGACATTGAGGTCTGGTTTGGGCTGATCTGCAATGTCTACAAACAAATTCTACTTACCAATAAACCCATCATTTCCGCGTTAAATGGTGTTGCAACTGGCGGCGGCTTCCAAATTGCCCTCGTTTCAGATCTTCGCGTTGCTCACCATGGAGTCAAACTTGGGCAGCCCGAGATTAATGCAGGGATCCCGAGTGTAATGGGATCCTATTGGATGAGCCTCCATCTACCCTGGTCGCTCAATCAAGAATTATCTATGACTGGCCGGATGATGGATGCTGAAGAGGCTCAACGTTATGGCATCCTAAATCGGGTCGTGGCGCCTGAACAGGTAATTGAAACCGCTACAGAAGTTGCCCTTCATCTTTCAAACAAGATGCCAACAGCGTGGCTGAGAACCAAGCAAAGATTTCGAGAGGTAGCACTCAAAGGCTTCGATGAGGCTTTTCGGTCGGGCGTACTTGGTCAACAAGCCGCCTTCGCCAATGGAGAACCACAGGCATTCATCAATGCATTCTTTGCCGCTAGAAATAAATAGTGAGCGGGATTAAAGCTTAAATTCGATTTAACAAATGAATCTTTTAACTCAAGCAACCAGGACAATGGAGTTTTACGCAGCATGGTCGATGCATTAAAAGCTGCCGCACTTGCATATCACCGGCGCGCTCCAGCGGGAAAACTATCTATCCAAGCAACAAAGCCGCTTGGAACACAACGCGATCTAGCTCTTGCCTATTCTCCCGGAGTGGCTGCCGCTTGCGAAGCTATCTTGGATAATCCTGAAGAGGCAGCAAACCTTACCAGCAGGGGCAATTTAGTAGGTGTGGTATCCAACGGTACAGCTGTACTTGGGCTCGGTGCAATTGGCCCACTCGCATCTAAACCCGTTATGGAAGGTAAAGCCGTTCTTTTTAAGAAATTCGCCGGGATCGACGTATTTGACATAGAGGTGGATGCTAACGATCCAGAGCGATTTTGTGATGTTGTAGCCGCACTTGAGCCCACCTTCGGTGGCATTAACTTAGAGGACATTAAAGCCCCTGAGTGCTTTATTATTGAACAAGAACTTCGTCGCCGCATGTCGATCCCTGTATTCCATGATGATCAACACGGCACCGCTATCATAGTCGCAGCAGCGATTTTGAACGGCCTGCGCCTCGTTGGGAAAGATCCTGGTCAGGTTAAATTAGTGACTTCTGGTGCCGGTGCGGCAGCTATCGCTTGCCTCAACTTACTTGTGAAACTTGGCATCAAGAAGGAAAACATTTGGGTAACTGATATAGCTGGGGTGGTGTTTGAAGGTCGCCAGCAAGAAATGGACGAATGGAAATCTGCTTACGCGCAACCTACTAACAAGCGTACATTAGCCGAAGTAATACCAAACACAGATGTTTTCTTAGGCCTATCGGCAAAAGGCGTTCTGAAGGCTGAAATGGTTGAAGAGATGGCGGCTGATCCATTAATTCTTGCATTGGCCAATCCAAATCCAGAAATTGATCCTGCAACAGTCCACCAAGTAAGGTCTGATGCCATGGTTGCGACCGGCCGTTCCGACTACCCTAACCAGGTTAACAATGTTTTGTGCTTCCCCTTTATCTTCAGAGGGGCTTTGGACGTAGGCGCCACAGAGATTAACGAAGAAATGAAGCTGGCTGCCGTCAGAGCAATCGCGGATCTAGCCATGGCAGAACAGTCTGAAGATGTTCAGGCCGCTTATGGGGGAGAGCAATTATCCTTCGGACAAAATTATATCATCCCAAAGCCTTTCGATCCGCGCTTAATTCTAAAAATAGCACCAGCGGTTGCTAAAGCTGCATGTGAGACCGGTGTAGCCAGACGCCCAATTGAGGATTGGGAGGCATACGAGGCAAGGTTAAATTCATTTGTGTTCCGCTCTGGCTTAATCATGAAACCAGTATTTGAGAGAGCAAGAGAAGTACCTAAACGAGTAATATTTGCTGAAGGCGAGGATGAACGCGTTTTGCGCGCAGCACAGGCTGCAATTGATGAAGGCGTTGCAAAACCAATTCTGATTGGAAGGCCTCGCGTAGTAGAATCTAGGTTAACTCGATTAGGACTTCGTATTCGTGCTGGAGAAGACTTTGAATTAATCAATCCAGAGCACGATGATCGTTATCGAGATTATTGGGAAACATACCACAATTTAATGGGCAGAAGGGGTGTAACACCAGACGCTGCTAGGCTTGCTATTAGATCTGATCCAACTGCTATAGCTGCTATTGCGGTCAGACGTGGTGATGCCGATGCGATGATTTGCGGATTAAATGGTGCCTATGCGCAGCAACTAAACTTGATTGATGCGGTAATAGGTAAAGCACCTGGTACGCAGCAGCTCGCCGCAATGAGCGGCCTGATAATGCCATCAGGCGCTTATTTCATATGCGACACCTATGTAAATAATGATCCCTCTTCAGATGATATTGTTCGGATGACATTACTTGCAGCCAGCGAGCTAGCGCGCTTTGGAATGACTCCAAAGGTAGCATTAGTTTCACATTCTAATTTTGGTGGTCGTGACAGTGAGTCTGCTTCAAAAATGCAGAAAGCAATGACTGTTTTAAAAGAAATGAAACTTGACTTTGAGGTCGAGGGCGAAATGCACGCCGATGCAGCGATTGATGAGGAAATTCGCAAGCGCATTTTACCATCGGCGAAATTAGAGGGGGCTGCCAACCTTTTAATTATGCCAACACTAGACGCTGCCAACATTGCTTTTAATTTTGCTAAACGCGCGGCTGATGGTTTGCATATTGGACCAATTCTCTTGGGTGTTGCACAGCCAGCTCACGTGTTAACCCCATCTGCTACAGCACGAACGGTCTTGAACATGACAGCGATTGCTTCCGTTGAAGCTCAAACACGCGACCAATAATAAAAAGCTAACAAACGAGAGATGCATGATGACTGATGACAGCTTAAATGATTTATCGGCTAAAGAAGCTCGGCGTCGGATCGGAACAAAAGAAATTTCGCCAGTTGAATTATTGGAAGCTTGTATTGAGCGTATCGATCAAATCGATCCAGCAGTTAATGCCATCTGCGCTCGCGATTTTGATCGCGCAAGAGTAGCGGCAGTCGAGGCCGAAAGAATGGTGCTCCGCGGCGATGACCTCCCTCCGCTACACGGCCTACCTATTGGCATCAAAGATCTTCAAAATACGGCGGGACTAAGGACAACCTACGGGTCACCTCAATACAAAGACCACGTTCCCGATGAAGACGATATAATGGTTGCCCGTATAAAAAGCGCTGGTGGAATTGTCTTTTGCAAAACTAACACGCCTGAATTCGGGGCAGGAGCGAATACACGAAATCAGGTGTGGGGGGCAACGGGCAACCCTTTTAATCCACTTCTTAACGCTGGTGGGTCATCAGGTGGATCAGCAGTAGCCCTAGCATGTGGGATGATGCCTCTTGCAACAGGCTCAGACATGGGTGGATCCCTTCGTATTCCAGCGGCTTATTGTGGTGTGTCAGGTTTTCGACCAACACCGGGCCTCGTACCAACGCAAAAACGAGTGCAGGGCTGGTCGCCGTTAAGTGTTGACGGTCCGATGGGACGATCGATTGAAGACATTTGTATGCTAATTGCTATGCAAACTGCTGATGACGCCCGCGATCCACTAAGTTTAGCTCTCGATCCTAGAGATCTAAGTACACCACTTCAGGTTGACCTTGGTAGTTTAAGCGTTGCTTGGTCCACGGACTTAGGCTTTGCTGATATAGACGAAGCTTATGGGAAAACTTTTCGCAGCAAAATCCACAAAATCAAAGGCCTTTTCAGAGAGTGTATTGAAGACACACCAGATCTTGGTGATGCAGAAAAGACCTTTAGTGTTCTGAGAGCACTGAGTTTCGTCGCCGGGCACACTGAGACCTATCTAAAAGACCCTAATCTACTTGGCCCAAATGTTCGTGCGAACTATGAGCAAGGCGCAGCTATGAGCTTGGCAGATGTTGCTGCGGCAGAAATTGAACAAACTAATCTTTACAGACGAACGGAGGCATTTTTTGACAAATTTGATCTTTTGATAGCTCCAACAACGCCAATATCACCTTTCCCCTGGGAGCAACTTTACCTAGAAAAGATGAACGGGGAGAAACTTAAATCCTACTTTTCTTGGCTAGCTCCAACGTTTGGAATAACTCTAACCACGTGTCCCGCTGCATCCATACCATTAGGTTTAGACGAAAAAGGCATGCCCTTTGGTCTGCAAGTTATTGGTCCTGCAAAAGATGATGCGTTCGTCCTCGGTGCAGCCCACGCTATACAACAAGCAGTAGCAAGCATTCCGGAATTACAGAGGCCTAGACCTGATCTTGATCAACTTAAATCTGGACCAACACCAGAACTAAAATCAATAATTACTGCAACGAGTTAAGCCCTGCTATCAATTTGTTTTTGACCTACCGTCAGGAGAAACCTGAATGACCGCACTAGCCGTCGACCTTTATAGTGACACGATTACGCGCCCAACCAATGCCATGCGCCAAGCAATGGCAAATGCTGAAGTGGGGAATGAACAGGCTGGTGAGGACCCAACAGTTAATAAGCTAATTGAAATGGTTGCCGAGCTCACTGGCCATGAAAGCGCTGTGTTTCTTCCCTCAGGCACAATGTGCAATGCAATTGCTTATCGCGTGTATTGTCGGCAGGGGGACAGCGTAATTATGGACCAACTGGCCCATCCCATACATGCAGAGGCTGGAGGTCCTGCCGCACTTTCCGGATGTATGATCACTCAGCTTGATGGTGGGCGAAGAGGAGTTTTTTCCGGCGCTTCCGTTGACCAAGCGATGAAGCCCTACAAGCACAACAGACCCGTGCCAAAATTAGTTTCAATTGAACAAACAAGTAATTTTGGAGGAGGCGCTTGCTGGACCCTAGATGAAGTGAAAGATGTTGCTGAGGCGTCTAAACGACATGGACTTGCCATGCACATGGATGGAGCACGTCTACTAAATGCGGTTGAGGCGACAGGAACCTCAGCGCAAAAATTCGCAAGTAATTGTGATTCTGCGTGGATTGACCTGTCGAAGGGTCTTGGATGTCCTGTTGGAGCAGTGCTTGTTGGATCAAGGGATTTTATTGAAGAAAGTTGGCGCTGGAAACACCAATTTGGTGGCGCTATGAGGCAATCAGGCATCATTGCTGCTGCCGGCGTTTATGCTCTTCAAAATCATGTTGAACGTCTAGCCGACGATCACATCAATGCAAAACGTCTTGCACAAGGCCTTATGCAAATTCCAGGTATTGAAGTAGACCCAGAAGAACCTGAGACCAATATGGTGTTTTTTGACGCTACCGCAACTGGCATAGATAACTATGAAATGTCCGAAAAGCTTTTACAAAAAGGCATCAGGATTGGCGCAGGCTATGGTCCTAAAGATTTAATGCGAGCGGTGACACACCTAGATGTGGATGCCAGCGGAATAGATTTAGCTCTATCTGTTATCCGTGATGTGGTAGCTGGCCGAGATTGAAAGATTTAGATATGGATACCCTTATTACAGAGACGATCCAAGATTGGCATATTCACGTTTACTTTGAAGCAGATACAAAAAAAACGGCTGAAGCACTTTATCACAAAATTGAAAGCATCATGCCAGAGCTTCAAATCGGTCGAATGCATGACAAGCCTGTCGGCCCCCATCCATTTGGCAGCTTTCAGATTATAATCCCCAACGAAAAACTAGCAGAAATTGTTTCTTGGTTTTCCATAAATCGTCAGGGCCTCACAGTCCTCCTTCACCCAAATACAGAAAACGAACTAAGAGATCACCGAGATTACCCAATCTGGTTTGGCTCTGCTCCAAAGCTAAATTTTGAGATGTTTGAGAATAGGAAATGAATATATTTCCACCTCCTGGATCAAAATGGCCCTCAGAAATAGAAGAACGATTTTCTGAGGCCTCGCGGTTTGCCGAAATAAACGAAATATCTTGGTCTCGCGATCTCAGCCAAGTAATTGGTCAGGGACATTTTGAACCTCCTCCTTGGAATGAAATTATTGGCCACGTTCGTCCACGTGGCGGTCCAGCAGGATTGATCGTTCTTGGTGGTAAAATTGTAGCAGAATGGGGGGATACCAACCGCCCAGACATGACATTTTCATGTGCTAAATCCTGTATCTCGATGACAATAGGTCTTGCCTTGGACGACGGACTTATAAGCAATCCAGATCAACCCATAGCTGAGCTCGTCAATGATGGTGGTTTCGACAGCATTCAAAATGCTCCTATCACCTGGACAAACATGCTTCAGCTAGCAAGTGAGTGGGAAGGTGAGCTTTGGGGGAAGCCTGATATAGTAGACCGGAACCGTGATCTATCAGTAGAGGGGCGTAATACTAAAAAAGGCGAAGCGCGGCCACTAAATGCTCCAGGAAGTTATTGGGAGTATAACGATGTTCGGGTTAACCGCCTCGCATTAGCCGCGCTTCAAGTTATAAAACGACCCCTCCCTGAGATATTCAGAACGCGAATAATGGACCCTATTGGCGCGAGCAATACATGGGAATGGCATGGGTATTACAATAGCTGGATTGAGATTGACGATAGGCTGATGCAGTCGGTTTCAGGAGGGGCGCACTGGGGTGGCGGAATGTTCATTTCCGCGCGCGATCAAGCTCGCATCGGACTTCTAATGGCAAGAAACGGTCAATGGGATGGTCAACGAGTTATCTCTGAAAGATACATTGAAAACGCCACATCACCTTCTAAAGTCAATCCGGTTTATGGCTGGCTATGGTGGCTGAATACTGATCGCGCTCGAATGCCTCGAGCACCAGAGGGTCCATTTCAGGCTGTTGGAGCTGGCGGTAATTCCATTTGGGTAGACCCAGAGCGCGATCTCGTTGTGGTTTCGCGGTGGCTTCAACCAGAAAAGACAGATGAATTCCTTGGCCTCATTTATAGCGCTCTATCGTAATGACTAAAAAAGAGGAGCTGCTGGAAACCATAGCAGCATCCTTGATACCACTTCTTCAAGCGATGGACTCGTTGACGTGGGCGCGTCAGCGTTTCGAGCCCTACGGGATAGACTTAATCGTCAATGCGATCTGGGACAATTCAAAAACTCTGGAAGCTGCGCTTGCCACTCTTAGGTCTCGTAAATGGCCAAGCGAACTTAAAACCTTCAAAGGCATAATTGAAAAGTCATCAATAGCTACCTTAGATGCTTATAAAGGGCTAAAAGAAGCGGCAAAATTAGATGGGTTCGATGCTCTTCTTCAGGCACACCGTAGCATCAAAGAACATATATTAGCGGAGCGAACCCTTTACCCTGCCGCTGACATATCAACACCAATTAGCCAATATTATCTTCCTCAAGAATATAGAGAAACTAAAGATCTTCTCGAAAAGATTGAGTCAGGGGCTGACCAAGACGTACCACTTGGTGGCATCACAGAACATTCAATGCAAAACGGCAAAAATCTAACGGAGTATGCTGTCTATATTCCTGAATATTTGGACCCTGCTGTTGCTGCTCCAGTGGTGCTCGCGCTTCATGGAGGAAAAGGTAGCGGCAAAGATTTTATTTGGAGCTGGCTTCCTGCTGCCCGTGCTTTAGGCACCGTATTGATAGCTCCAAACGCAAGAGACAAAACTTGGGCAATAGCGGGGGAAGACTTAGATAGCTCAACCCTGGACCGTGCACTCGAGGAAGTAGAGAAGCACCAAAATCTTGATCGTAAGAAAGTTCTAATGACAGGAATGAGCGATGGAGGAACGTTCTGTTACGTATCAGGGCTTTTCAATAACAGCTGTGCCACCCACCTTGCTCCATTTTCCGCGAGTTTTCACCCCATGCTTCTTGAATTTATATCAAGTGACCGGCTGCAGCACTTACCAATCAGAATTGTTCACGGGACCAGAGACTGGATGTTCCCTATAGAACTTGCCCACCAGGCAAAAGAATGTTTTCGTGCTAGCGGTGCGGACATAACTTTCGTAGAACTTACCGACCGCTCTCACGTCTTCCCTCAAGATGAAGCCTCGAGCACACTCGACTGGTTTTTAAATGGAGTTTCCTAATGCTTTCTTCTCAGCTTGGTGTTTGGCAGTCCCTAGATCGACTAGGTTACGAGAATGGGTTTACCATCGCAAAAAAAGCTGAAGAGCTAAATTACGATACATTCTGGTATCCTGAGTCAGCCGTTTCTGAATCAATGGTGATTGGTGCTGCATTACTCCATAGGTTAGAACGGATGAACGTAGGTTCTTCCATTGCAAACATTTACGCACGAGATCCAGCTGCTGCAGGAAATGGAGTGCGGACTCTTAATGAGATTTCTGGCGGACGTTTCACTTTAGGCCTGGGTGTGTCACATGCTCCTATGGTTCAAGGAACGAGAGGTCATGTTTATGAAAAACCTCTAGCAGCCATGCGCATGTACCTAGAGGCCATTTATGCGATCCAACATAAACTGGAAAAGTCTACAAGCTTACCAATCATGCTGGGCGCGCTTGGACCAAAGATGCTTGAGTTATCAGGCGAACTCGCACAGGGAGCACTGCCTTACAACGTCACACCTGATCATACCATTTTAGCCCGACAAAAAATTGGTCCAGATCGGCGGCTTGTTGTGGAACAAAAAGTGGCATTGGTCTCGGAACCCAGTGAAGGAAGGCGGCTCGCCCGTATGGAACTTAACCGTTATATGACGCTGCCCAATTACAGAAATAACTGGTTACGTATCGGTTATAATGAAGACGATGTATCCGGAAATGGATCAGATCGTTTTATGGACGGAATGGTTGCTTGGGGATCAGTAGAGCAGATTAAGTCAAGAATTCAGCAACATTTAGATGCAGGCGCTGACCAAGTTGCCATACAACCTATCATGGATCATTCAGAAATTGATAAGGGCAATATTGAACCAATCATCCATGCTCTTGAGGTGTTAGCGCCGTAAAAAAGTCACTGGCCTCTAGCAGCATTAGTCTTATCGTACTTTAGTCAAAAAGGCGTTTTATTAGTTTTCTCAATAACGTGTTCTATGAAAGCTGGTCGTTCGCAAAGGCGGGCATACCAAGCTTCAACATTTGGGTGTTTAGGGCGTTGGCTAGGCGTCCAATTCATCCAGCGATGGGTCAAAACCCCGGCAGGAATATCACCTATTGTGAGTTGGCTGCCAGCTACAAAGTCCCGCCCTGTCAAATGTTTATCTAAAATATCATACCAAGGGGTTGTCTTCTGGATTGCTGCTTCCACGGTCTTTATATCGCGCTCTTCCGCAGGCAACCGAAAGAAATAGTCTAAATAAATAACGTTGAAAGGCGCTAAGTTTAAGGAACTCCAATCCATCCAGCGCTCGGCATCTGCCCTATCACGAGGGTCGGAGGGGTATAAGCCACCCATTCCATGCTTTGCCGCCAAGTAACGAATTACTGCCCCAGATTCCCAGACGCACCAACCATCCTCCTCCTCAATAGTAGGCAGACGACCATTTGGGTTTTTTAGACGATACTCTGGGTCATCATTTCCACCAAATTTTCCGCCCCAATCTATCCTTTCATAATCTATACCCAGTTCCCCTATGCACCACATTGCTTTGATCACATTTGAACCATCAGAGCGTCCCCAAACTTTGATCATTATCGTCTCCACAAAACCTCTTAAAAGAATAATTTAAAAACGGTTTTATACACTCTCTAAATTAAGCTACGAGCTAGTTTTTATGAGTATCATTAACAAGACAAAGACAGCGGCTTTGACTTTATTTCTAGCTTGATCAAAATTATAAATCCATTTTCTCACAGCGCTATTGTTAAATTCTGAGATAGTGTTCCGCTTAAATAAGAACGGGAAAAAGTTCATTGTTTTTTAAGATTTTCCCTGTTCTTTTAATTTTCAATATCGCGATTGCATTGCCGTCAATGGCAACCCCAATCCTCGATATCCTCTCTGGTGAAGATGCTGTTCGCTATAGAAAAATTTTTTCAACACAAGATAAAGGGCAATTCAAAAAAGCCGACCGAGAAATACGTCAACTTAGGAATAAGGTTCTTTTAGGCCACACTAAATTTCAGCGGCTCATGCACCCAACAGCCTATAGGTCTCGATATTCAGAACTTAGGGATTGGCTGGAGAATTACAGAGATCACCCCGAGGCCTATCGGGTATTTAGTCTTGCAATGAAACGGAAACCTAAAAAGGCGAAAGATCCCAAAAAACCGGTATTCGATCCTCGCAAAATTTCGGCATTGGTCACTGATAGCCCTGAAAATCCTGCTCTATTCACAGGTAGACAGAATGGCATCCAGAAAGAGATTAGAAAGTTAGTTCGCAGAGGAAAAAATAACCAAGCCGCCCGGCTCTTGAAGAGTAAAAAAACACAAAAAATTCTATCAAACATCCAGCAAGATATTCTCACCACCAGAGTGGCAATGGGATATTTCGTCAGCGGCAAAGATAAAACCGCCTATAAGCTAGCGGCATCAGCAGCCGCGCGTTCGGGCTTGAAGGTTGGACAATCTCACTGGGTTGCAGGACTTGCAGCTTTTCGGTCAGGAGACATTGGAAATTCTTTAAAACATTTTGAAGCCAATGCTTTAGCGGAGGGCGCCACTTCCTGGACGGCAGCAGCTGGGGCGTTCTGGGCTGGGCGGGTTCATCAAGCGAACGATAATTCTAAAGCTGCAGAGCGATGGATGAAAATTGCAGCCCAACATGAACTTACATTCTACGGACAATTAGCTCTCCAAGCGCTAGACCTACCCAATACTCTGGACTGGCAAATCTCGCAGGCCACTGATTCGGACATTGATAGTCTTTCCAAAATTAAGGCAGGCAAAAGAGCTCTCGCACTTTTACAGATTGGTGAAATCTGGCGTGCTGACCAGGAAATGCATCAAATTGTTGATAATGCAAACGAGAGACTGCTGCGCATAATCCTCTCAGTAGCTATTACTTATCAGGCGCCCAGGACTGCCATTAAGGCGGCTAATCAAATCAAACTATCAGGTGGTAAATTTGTTCCTGCTGGTCTGTACCCTATTGCATCATGGAAGCCACCAATAGCTGAACACCTTGATCCAGCACTATTGAATGCCTTTATGCGTCAAGAATCTCTTTTTAATCCTCGAGCTGTAAGCGCAGCAGGTGCTCGTGGACTTATGCAAGTTCTCCCAGCAACAGCAAACTATACAGTCGGAAAAAATAAGTTTGTTGGAGCTCGGCGCGACCAACTTTTTAACCCAGGTAACAACATCGCCATAGCAGCACAGTACATTCACTATCTAATGGAAAAGGAAGCCGTAAATAGCGGTCTTTTTGAACTTGCAATTGCTTATAACGCCGGAATCGGCAATCTCAGGAGATGGCAAAAGTCAGTTAAGTCGAACGGCGACCCGCTGCTGTTTATTGAGGCAATACCATCAAGAGAAACACGGGTTTTCGTTGAAAAAGTCATGGCTAATTATTGGATCTATCGAGAGCAAATGGGGAAACACATGATGACCCGTTATGAGGTCCTCAACAACCGTTGGCCAAGGTATGCAGAATAGAGAAAACGCCTCCAAAATGATCCATAAAGGTATGGCGCCTAATATTAAACAACTGAAGTTTTTGGGTGGAAACGTCTTTATTGATCGGGACTTGCATACACAAAAAAACTAACCCACTTTTCATACCAAATATGATAGTCGAAAATTGGTAAAGGAAAGCGATCGATGCCTGGCCTAGATCACGAGCGTCCATTTGTTCCGGTAAATATTGCTATCCTGACAGTCTCAGATACGCGCACCTTAGAGACTGATACCTCAGGTATGATTCTCGTGGAGCGAGCTGAAGCTGCTGGACATTTCGTCATCGATCGCAAAATTGTTATTGATGATGCAACCTTAATCGAAAGTCAGCTTCGAGAGTGGATCGCCGATAAGGAAGTGGATTGTGTCATTTCAACGGGTGGAACTGGTGTCACAGGAAGAGATGTGACACCGGAAGCTTTCGAGAAAATCTTTGAAAAACGTATTGATGGTTTTGGTGAAGCATTTCGCTGGATCAGTTTTCAAAAGATAGGCACATCAGCAATGCAATCTCGTGCAACTGCTGGAGTTGCTGGAGGGACTTATCTCTTTGCTTTGCCTGGATCTACGGGCGCCTGCAAAGATGGCTGGGATGAAATCCTTGCATACCAGCTGGATAATCGCTTCAGGCCATGTAACTTTGTAGAAATCATGCCAAGACTAAAAGAAACAATTCCTCAGCGGGGAAGAAGTTCAGGATAATAATTGAATAAATTAGGATCTTTACAAAAAACTCCTACGTTATTTAGCTCCAAAAGAAGGGAATCATTATGCCCAATGCCGTCGCCCCTGATGATGTTACACTTTATTACGAAGAGACCGGAGAAGGCCGGGCAATAATATTCGTCCACGAATTTGCAGGTGATATGCGAGCATGGGAACCGCAAATGCGCCATTTCGGCAGGCGATATCGTTGCGTTTCATACAATGCCCGAGGATATCCTCCATCGGACGTGCCACCTGCTGGACAGTACAGTCAAGAGATAGCTCGCGATGATATTATCGCAGTCATGGATGCTGCTGGCATAGAGAAAGCCCATATAGTTGGCCTCTCCATGGGTGGGTTTGCAGCACTGCACTTTGGAATAACCCATGGCAACCGAGCTCATTCAATAACTGTAGCTGGGTGTGGCTATGGCGCAGAACCAGAAAAACGCGAGCAGTTCCGGGAAGAGACTGCGGCAACCGCTAAACTCATTGAGGAAGATGGAGCTCAAGCCTTTGCTGAAGCTTATTCCATGGGTCCGACGCGTGTACAGTTTTTAAACAAAAACCCAAGGGGATTCCAAGAATTCAAGGAGCAGCTGGCCGAGCATTCTACAGACGGGGCAGCTCGCACCATGCTTGGAGTTCAAAGAGAAAGACCAAGCCTTTTTGAGCTTCAAGAACAAATGGCCAAGATAACAACGCCAACGCTTGTTTTAACCGGCGACGAAGATTGGCCATGTCTTCTTCCAGGTATCATGATGAAGCAGGCTATCCCGACAGCTGCATTGGCAGTTATGCCGAACTGTGGGCACACAATAAATATTGAAGACCCTCAGGCCTTCAATGCCATTGTCGACCGGTTCCTCGCTGAAGTTGACGCTGGCACTTGGCCAACACGTGATCCTCGCGCAATGGCCTCTTCAATTCTTGGACTGAAAAACTAGTCGGCACACGGAGTTTTTATCATGGCAGGAATGCTTGAGGGAAAAGTATCACTTATTACTGGTGGCGCACGTGGTATTGGACGAGAGACGGCTCTGCTGTTTGCAGAAGAAGGTGCCAAAGTAGTTGTTTCAGATTTAAATTCTGAGGGCTCAGAGGAAACAGTTGCCCTTATAAATAAACAAGGAGGACAAGCCCTCAGCAAGCCATGTGACGTAACTAACACTGAAGCAGTAAATTCATTGGTAGATTTTACCATTAGCTCTTTTGGTAGGATTGATTGTGCCTTCAATAACGCCGGAATAGCCCCTTATCAGATTGGTGCGCAGGGAAAGCGCACTGGAGATTGGCCAGAAGATTCTGTCGACAAGATGCTTGCTATTAACCTGAAGGGTGTTTGGGCTTGTATGGCAGCAGAATTGAGAGCCATGTCAGCTGCAGGTAATGGTGGATCAATCATAAATACAGCTTCAATTGCTGGTCTAGCTGGACTGGCTTTCACATCCATGTACGTAGCTGCAAAACATGGCGTTGTTGGCCTCACAAAAACGGCCGCTATTGAATACGCCCCAGATAATATCAGAGTGAATTCAGTATGCCCTGGCTACATAGAGACCGATATGACGAGAGAAACAATGGCACAACGTGGCGAGCAAGTGTTATCTCGCGTGCCAGCTAAACGAATGGGTCAGCCGCGGGAAATTGCTGAGATGGTTTGCTGGCTAGCATCAGATAGAGCTTCATTTGTCACTGGGTCCAATTATAACGTAGATGGCGGTTTCGTCGCATCCTAGGGCATTAATTTTAATCCTAAATATTCGATCATAGCTCTTTCAAGGATCCAGATTAAATGGATGGCATGATCAAAGAAAATCCTCACGCCTTATTCGAAGAATGGTTATCTGAGGCGGAAGCAAACGAACTAAATGACCCTACGGCCATGGCGCTTGCAACGGCTGACCCAGAAGGTCAACCATCTGTTCGCATGGTTCTCCTAAAAGGTCATGATGAGCGAGGCTTTGTTTTTTATACCAATTTAGGCAGCAGAAAAGCATCAGAGATAACTGAAAATCCAAATGTTGCCCTCCTTTTTCATTGGAAATCTCTTCGTCGGCAAGTTCGAGTAGAGGGACCGCTCAGACAAGTAACCGATGCCGAGGCTGATGCATATTTTGCTTCTAGAGCACGCCTAAGCCGAATTGGAGCTTGGGCATCTGACCAATCGCAACCTTTGGAAAGTCGTGCTGTTTTGGAAGCTAGAGTTGCTGAGGTGGAAAAACGTTTCGAAGGACAAGATCCTCCCCGCCCAAAAGATTGGTCGGGCTTCCGTGTACAGCCAAGGCGAATAGAATTTTGGCAGGACGGTGCCTTCAGGCTCCACGATCGTATCGTCTACTACTTTGAGGACGACCACTGGCGCACACAGAGACTGTTTCCCTGATGCCAGCGCCTCTAATAACTACTCTGTCAATTTAAATAAAAATCCTCCATTATCCCTCTCCAGATCCATGCTCTTCGGCGGAGGTGAAAATGACCTATGCGTCTATCCTAGCACCATTGAGTGATGCAAAAGTTGGAAGTTCCGCAATAGACGCGGCTCTGCTAATTGCAAAAAAATTCTCAGCCCACCTCGATGTTTTACATGTAACAACTGACCCCAGGCAGATCATTCCCTATGTTGGAGAGGGACTGTCTGGCTCCCTGGTTGATGAGGTAGTTTCAGCTGCCGCGACAGATAGTGGAAAACGGCAATTAGCTGCACAAGAACTTTTCAACTCCAAAACTAAATCCAGTGGTGTTCCTGTTGTTGAAATTCCTTCCGCTGGCTTAAGCGTAGCGTGGCGGGAGGACAATGGACGCGATGATGAAAGAGCTGCAGTTTGGGCTCGAACAGCAGATTTAGCAGTCACCCCAAGACCTCAAGCCAATGCCGAAGCCTCAACAACTGCTATGTTCGAGGCATTGGTTTTTGAAGGTGGCCTACCTGTTGTGCTCGCTCCCCCTCAAACTCCAACTTCGGTAGGAGAACGGATTCTAATTGGATGGAATGGTGGCGCAGAATGTGCCCGCGCCATTGCTTCAGCAATGCCCTTTTTAGAAACCGCCTCAGCTGTAAAAATAGTATCAATGCAAGGCTGGCTTGACGGTGTAGCGAGCCTAAAAAAAGTTCAAGAACGTTTAGCTTGGCGTAATATTTCGTCAGAATGTGAAGAGCTGCCAGGAGATTCTCCAATCGAGATTGGAGAAAATCTACTCAGTGCGGCGGGTAATTTCGGGGCTGATCTTGTTGTGATGGGCGCCTATACACAAAGTAGAATCAGACAAATGATCCTTGGAGGTGTGACACGGCACGCTGTCTCTAATGCACAGTGTTGTCTATTTTTGGAACGTTAATGACCGTAGCAACGGCCATGCGTGCCATATAGCCAAGCCAAGACTGAATGACGCTAAAACCGATATGATAGAAATCCCACGCAATTGGTCGCGTAAATCAACTCCAGCATCTATTAAATAACCTGTTACCAGAGGGCCTAACGCGGTTGCAAAAACCATAATAGCCGTCGCCATTGATCTAATTGAGCCAAGATATTTGGTTCCATAAATCTCAGGCCAGTATGCGCCACCTACTGCGGCTATCACGCCCGTAGAGAGTCCAACGAGCGCCATACCTACCGCTGCCCCATCAAGTCCACTTGCATTTGCGATCAAAGCATAACCGGCAGCAGCTGGAAGCAACATGACCGGCAAAATTCGGGCCACCCCAAAACGATCTATCGCACCACCAGCCACCCATAGACCAAAAATATTTGCCATAGTCATTACAGCAAAAAGACTAGCAAAACCTGTGTGGCTCCAGCCTTTGATTTCTGATAGGTGGACCTGTTGAAATGCTAAGGCAGTCGAAAAAATTGGCTGAGCAAGAAAGCCTGGAAATGTAGCCCAAAAGAGCCAATGTTGAAGCACCTGTTTCCGCTTCCAGTGCTTATTTAGTATGCCAGTGCCGCCTGGCTCCAAGGCAATTTGTTGTGGCTGACGCTCATGTTTCAACAAAAATATCAAAGGCATCAAAGCTATGAGCGGAAAGAGAGATGCAAATAGCCATGCTGAACGCCAACTACTAATAGACATCACCATTACAAAAGCTGCAGGGAATAGGGCCTGGCCGAGCGAGTGCCCAAGAAATACTACCGAAATTGCACGCCCTCTATTTGCACGGAACCACCTCCCAACAGCCACCGCTGGAATATGCGTCAGCATTCCCTGACCAAAAAAGCGAAGACCACAAATGATAACTGGCAAAAGCCAAGCAGCGTTAGAAACTGCCATGGCACAGCACATTCCAGCTAGTCCGACTATCACAAAAGCTGCGAGTTTCCGAACTTTCATACGATCTGCCAACGGTCCAACCATTATCATTATGGCGGCTGAAGCCAACGTACCAATGGTGTACGCATTACCCCAATCACTGTGGGATAGATTAAATTCTGCACGAATTTCGCCGGCAAATATGGAAATAAAAAATGTTTGGCCAAAAGATGAACTTAAGGTCATCAAAACGCCTGCACCAAGCCAGGTACTATTTGCAGTTAAAAATTTTAAGATCGGCATGCACTAATTCTGTAAGTATAAAAACTTATGCTGGCTGAATGATTGTTGCGTCAAAATAAAAGCACTTTTGCTTTGAGTTTGAGAAGCAATAAAAACAAAAGGATGCAGAAATACTAGAAATCGTTAACCACTCGTCAATTTCATCGCTGCTCTTATTTTTATCAGTCTGAGCTAGTCCAGTTGGGCCACTTTTGCAAAGCAGTCGACAATGAAGTCAATCTGCTCTGAAGTATGCGCTGCTGATACCGAGCACCTAAGCAAACTCTTGCTGTTTGGAGTTCCAGGAGGGATAGCAAGATTCACGTACACACCAGATTGCAGTAGGACGTTCCAAGCCTTTGCTGCGCGCATTGGATCTCCAAGATCAGCTGCAACAATGGGACTTGGGTCGGCCATCAATTCAAATCCTACCGATTTGAGGCCTGCGTGTAGCCGATGCGCGTTCTCCCAGAGATTCTTGCGTAAGCTAGGTCTGTCGGAGATTATCTTCAAAGCAGCCCTTGTCACCTCAATACTGGCTGCGGAAGAAGATGCTGTGAACATGTAAGCACGCGCAGCCACTCTAAGCAGATCAAAATCAGGATGATCGGAAACAGCAAACCCACCTATCCCTGCAAGGCTTTTTGAAAAAGTCCCAACTAAAAAATCGGCTTCCTTCAGGACGCCACAGTCTTCTGCTACACCAAGCCCTTGTTTTCCAAAACCACCAAACGAGTGAGCCTCGTCAACCATGAGATATGCTTTATGTCGGTTCTTAACTTCAACAAATTCGTCAATAGGGGCTATATCACCAAACATGCTGTATAGGCCTTCGACAATTACGAGTTTGTTGGAATGGTTTGAATCTGAGCGACTTAAACGACGATCAAGAGAAGATGGATCGTTGTGGGCAAAGCGGATAATTTCAGCTCCCGAAAGCTGACAGGCGTCGTAAATGCTAGCGTGACAATCAGCATCAATGAATACCTGATCGCCCTTTTGGGCAAGGCCGGCCACGACAGATAAATTTGCTTGGTAGCCAGTAGTGAACACAAGCGCAGATGACATGCCGTAGTGAGCTGCCATTTCTTGCTCTAGCAAACGATGGGGACCAAAAGTCCCATTAGCTATGCGGGAACCAGTTGTTCCGGTGCCAAATTTTTCTAAAGCATTCTTTGCCGCTGAAATCACGGCTTCGTCAAACGTTAAACCAAGATAATTATTTGTTCCCGCCAGCACGATCTCTCGATCACCTATAAGACCAATCGTAGGTGATAATATATTGTCAAAAGCAACGCCGAATGGGTCACCACCACCAGCTGTTAAAGCAGCGTATGCCTCTTTTAGAGGCTGAAATTTGTCGAATAGATCCATTTCGGTTCAATCTACGCGAGCTTTTGCAACAACTTGGGCGAATTGTCCTACGGTACTAACTTCGCTGAGTAGATTAATAGGAATTGAAATATCGTACTTGTCCTCTACCATTAAGACAAAATCCATAACTGCTACTGAATCAACATTAAGATCAGCGTTAAAATCAGTATCTGCCGTAATTTCAATGCCAGCTTTATTGAGTCCAGAGAGCATCTCGCTTATTTCAGAAATTAGCTTCTGATCAACTTCACTCATTAACTAAACTCCCAAAACTTAGTCGGTTGCTAAATCACAAACCGCTGACAACGTCACTAGTGAGCTCTATACCACTCAAGCGTTTTTCTGAAACCCATCTCTAATGAAGTATGGGGCTTCCAGTCGGGTAAACGCCGCGCCGGATTGACGCGCCAATCACCAAACATAATTTCGCGTGCTTTATCCCGTGTCAAAAAAGGCGTTGATAAACCGGTCACAGCAGCAAAGGACCCTAAAGTCCCTGCTATCGTCAAAATAGTGTTTGGTATGGATAACCGACTTACTCGACCTGTCGATATGCCTTTTGCCGCGCTAACTACTTCATTCCAAGTATATCCACCAGAACCATCATCTATTTCGAACACTGGACCAATTGAACTAGCAGCATCTAGAGTTGCCAGTGCAGCAGAAGCGGCATCCTGTACATAGATCATAGAAAATTTTGCATCACTTGGGCCAATGCAAGGGACTATTCCTTTAGCTAGAGCGCGGAAGAATGGTCTTGTTGCTAAGTCTGCGGGACCATAAATTGCTGGTGGGCGTAAAATAGCAAAAGACCGGCCAGCAAGCACTTTCGCAATTTCCGCTTCCGCTTCCGCTTTACTCTCAGCGTAAGGTGAAATTTGAGGAAGGTTAGCAGCAAGTGATGAAATCATAACGAATGGTAAATCTGGGTTTGCCAGTGCTCGCCACGCCCGAGCAGCTTTGGCTGAGCCATCTCTGTTTACTGAAAGAAAAGTGGATCTATTCTTCGCACGAACTACACCTGCGTTATGAACAAATGCATCTGTTCCATCGGCAAGCCGCATTAGCGCATCTTGGTCGGCAAGATTTCCAACTATAAATTCGTCGAAATTAGGGGAAAGGGACTGGCTAGGGTCACGGACGAAAGCCCGCACACGCCAACCATGGGCCTTTGCTTCACTTGCTATTTGCCCCCCAAGAAAACCCGTAGCGCCTGTCAGGGCTAAAAGAGGGGCTTTTGGTAGCGAACTAGCCAGCTTTTTTAATCTCTAGCCATTGCTGATATGGTAGCGGAAGAGGCAGTTCGGAGCGCAACACTTGTGCTTTGTGGTGAATAATGCCCTGCAAGATAATTAGCTTTTGCTGCCGTGCGGCTAAGCTTTCCTGAAGAAGTCATCGGCAAACTTCTAGGTTGCGCAAGAACAACCTTACAATCAGCGCCCGCGATTAACCGCGTCTGAGCAGCAATTTCACGCTCAAGTTGTTCACGAGTGTCTTTGTCAGTCGCACGACATTGCACGACAACAATCACTTCCTCGGCGCCATCTTGATCTTCTACGGAGAATGCTGCCGCATCCCCTCGCCTTAAGCCCTCAAGACCTTCAACCGCCCACTCAATATCTTGCGGCCATATGTTACGGCCATTGTAAATTATTAAGTCCTTGCCTCTACCAGTTATCACGAGGTTACCATTCACGGTGTAACCCATGTCACCCGTGTCTAACCAACCGGTTTTGGAAAGCACTCTTTTTGTAGCAGCAGGATCCCCAAAATAACCATTCATAACACTGGGACCGCGCACGTACACTCTACCAATCAATCGATCAGCTAAGTCGTTGCCCTCATTATCACGAATTGCCAACTCATGGTTCGGCAATATTTTCCCGCAAAACGCAAAAGGCCTAACTTCTAATGCGTCATTTGCAGGCTGCCCTGGCCTTGCACGCCCCGTAAGGGAGTAATCGCGTTTAACAATGGCATCGACTTCAATACCTGTGTCGATTTCTGAAAAAGTGACCGCCAGCGTCGACTCTGCCAGCCCATAACTCGCAAGAAATGCCTTTGAATTAAAGCCACTGGGTTCAAAGGTTTCAGCAAAACGCGCCAATATGTCAGCGCGAACCATTTCTGCGCCGATCCCTGCAACCCGCCAAGCAGATAAATCAAATTCATCCGAACGAGCTCGAGCCGCTCGCCGCAGGCAAATGTCATATCCAAAAGTAGGACTAAATGAAATTGTGCCCTTATTTTCTGATAAGACCTTGAGCCAAATCAGAGGGCGGCGAGCAAAATCAGGAGTAGCGATAAAGTCAGTGGACATCTGCGCATACGTTGGGCTCAAGCAACAACCCACCAGTCCCATATCATGGTAAAGTGGGAGCCATGACACGCAACGATCCCCATGACGCGCCTTGACGCCATGATTGAGAATTCCTGAGCAATTGGCCGTCACTGATTTGTGCGATGCAGCTATTCCGTGAGGAAAACGAGTACTTCCGGAGGAGTACTGAATGTAACAAATATCATCTTCAGTTATTCGAGGAAGAGGCGTTTTACTTTCAGGCAATCTGTAAAAGTCTGCATGAGTGCCTACCATGGGGGTCTGCAACCCAGCGGAAGCTTGACGTAAGTAGTCAACCAACTCTGCGGATGATACTGCCGCAGCTGCTCGAGCGCTCTGCATCATCCGAGACAGCTGAGCAATATAGGCTTCTTTTCCACCAAGATGCATCGGAAAGGGCAGCGGCACCGGAACTAACCCTGCGTACTGACATCCATAAAAGAAAACAAAAAAATCTGGGGTGGACTCGGCTATCATTGCCACCCGGTCACCCTTCTTTAATCCTGCGCCAACCAGACGTTGGGCTAAATCCAAGGAGCGTTCACGCAACTGACCAAAAGTCAAAGTGCCTGATAAGTCACCACGTGGAGTGTAGAAGCTAAAGCCTGTTTCCCCAGCCGCTGCATAGTCCAGGGCTTCCAACACAGTCCTAAAACCATCCGTTTTGAATGGCAGATTTCTGTTCTTATTTGGCAAGGAAGCTATCATAGCTTTCAAGTCACCCCGGATTAAAATCAGCCTACATCGAGACTTCTAAACGAATTCTTCGCTGTCTACGTTCCAACAAACAGACTCTAGGGCCATTCGAACAATCTAACTGGGGCCCAATTTTCTAACTGCTGCAACACTCTCTATTGAGGGAGCAAACCACGTGTTATGATCTTCCCTTCACATACGCCACCCGTCAAAACCACGGGTTACGCACAAAAACCAATGTAGCAGAATGGGTTCGCCTGTGAATCTGCAACATGGTCGCAGCTTATTTGTAGCGGGAGGGAAGCACTTTGACTTCGGAACGCCTAAGGTCACGAGTGGTTGTGGACTCCTGCATAAGATCAGCAGAAATATCGGGACACCCAGCTGCTGTTCTTCGCCGAGGCGACCCTGATGCCGGATCTGTTTTTATAAAAGTCTACAGCCGAAGTGGAAATGCATATTTATATGGCCAGTCGCTCACTGAAGACGGAAAGTGGAACTGGCGGAACCTTCTTCCAGAAAATTCCCAGACAGAAGTTGCAGCTGATGAACGTATTACAAAGGAATTCAAAATTGACCGCGATATTTGGGTCGTTGAAGTGCTAGACGATGCCTTAGAAAACCCACTCTTTAAACGGAGAGAAGATATAGAATAAGCTGACGGCACTATTGAAAAAGGTCTTAGAGAAAATTCTATTAAGTTCGGGCGCGATCATTTATCTTTTTTAGACAACAAATCAACACATGCTGGAAGGACATTTCACCTATCTGTTTGCTTTTATCACTCTTTGTTAAAAATAATGAAGCACCAAGACAAATCAGCCTAGTTCGCTGATCGGATAATGATCATATGCACGTTTACCTCCCTATTGCAGAAATTTCAGTTGATATCTTCTTGCTGATAGGACTTGGAGCTGCTGTAGGAATATTGTCTGGCGTCTTTGGCGTTGGTGGCGGATTTCTTATGACACCATTGCTTATGTTTATAGGAGTACCCCCAGCAGTAGCAGTTGGATCCGGAGCAAATTTGCTCGTGGCAACCTCAATAACAGGGGTATTGGCACATTGGCGACGCCGGAGCGTTGATTTTAAGATGGGCGGAGTGCTGCTAGTAGGCGGCGTCATTGGATCCACCATCGGCGTCTTTCTCTTTCAAAAATTACAATCAATTGGTCAAGTAGACGTTGTAATTGGACTTTCCTATGTCGTTTTCTTAGGCGTAATTGGGAGTTTGATGTTCTTTGAGTCAGTTAGGTCAATTGCAAGAAAACGACGCGGAACTGCACAACGCGGCAAACTGCACACTCATATATGGGTACATGGTCTACCCTTTAAAATGCGTTTTCATAAATCCCGTTTATATGTTTCAGCACTCCTGCCTTTGGCTGTCGGTGCTTTTGTAGGGCTTCTAGCAGCTATTATGGGCGTTGGTGGAGGTTTTATAATGGTGCCCGCGATGATTTATCTTATAGGAATGCCAACGTCCGTAGTTGCTGGGACGTCACTATTTCAAATTTTGTTTGTTGTGATGAATGTCACCTTAATGCAGTCATGGCTGAATCAAACTGTAGATATTATTCTTGCAGTTTTAATGCTAGTTGGGTCTGTCGTAGGTGTTCAACTTGGAACTCGGTTAGGCAACAAATTGCCCGGGGAACAGTTTCGTGTACTGCTTGCCGTCTTGGTTCTGGCGACTTGCGCTGGCATCCTCTTTGAATTGGTTGCTACACCAAACTTTCCATATTCGATCACTATCCAAACAGGAATGAAGTGATGCAAATGCTAGCGCTAATCCTTAGCGCATTGATACCACTCACATTTGCAAAGGCTCAACAGATTGCAACCGATCTTTCGAGCCATGAAATAGAGATCAACGCAGGGTTTGATGGCGCTGAGCTCCTTTTATTCGGCCACGAAGGTAACACCGAAGACATACTGGTAATTGTTAAAGGCCCAGAGTTTAGCACAACAGTCCGGCGAAAAGAGCGAGTGGGTGGCATATGGGTAAACAAAACCGAAGTCTTATTTGAATCTGCCCCTGGGTTCTATTTTGTTGCTGCAACGCCAAACCTTAACGCTGATGGCCGAATTGAAACTATTTTTGCAGAGACTGGTCTTGGCGCTAGGTACCTCGGGCTAAATGCCAAAACCGAAACAAATCTTAGTGAAACTTTCAGAGGAGCTCTCATTGAGCTCAAAACACGCGCCAAATTATATTCTGACTCACCCGGTACAGTGCAAATTCGTCCAGATGGTTTGTTTCGAGTAAAAATTCCATTTCCAGCGTCAACACCTGTTGGCACTTACTCTGTGACTGTTTATCAGGTTGTAGATGGGTGGCCGGTGGCGGGAGCAAGTACTCCACTTGCAGTCCGGAAAGTTGGATTCAGCGCCTACGTATTCGACCTCGCCCATAACCAGCCTCTCATCTACGGTATAATTGCAATCGCTATTGCCCTCAGCGCAGGATGGCTTGGTGGCCTAGCCTTCAGGCGCAGTTAGGCTTTGCCAGCGAAGGATGCATCATGAATAACGACGTCTCTCCTGGTTCTGGTAGAACCAACCGTGTGCTCTTATGTGTCTTAGACGACACCGATGAGTTACATATTGCTCTTGATTACGCGTCAATGCGCTCCAAACGAACAGGGGCGCGTGTAGGGTTACTCTTTGTAATGGAGCAAGCGGATGCTTTTCAACATTGGGCATCGGTCGGCGATCTAATGCGTGAGGAAGCACGCGCAGACGCGGAGCGACGACTCCTCCAAGCAGCGGATAGAGTCAAACGCCTATCAGGTCTAACACCTCTTTTATACATTCGAGAGGGTCAATGCGGCGAAGAAGTCGTTCAACAGATTGAGGAAGACAGCGACATTGCGTTTCTCATTCTAGCTGCTAACACTGGGAAGGAGGGTCCTGGTCCTCTCATCACAGAAATAACGGGTAAAGCGATTGGCCGGCTACATATCCCACTCGTTATAGTGCCAGGCAACATGTCCGAAGAGGAAGTGCAGTCATTCGCATGAAACAAGAAAAAATAGAAACATCCAGACCTGTCGCTGATACCGTAAAGACCACCACTTGCTACATGTGCGCCTGTCGGTGCGGTATCCGTGTTCACTTACGTGATGGCAAAATCCGCTATATTGACGGCAACCCCGACCATCCAGTCAATAAAGGTGTCCTCTGCGGCAAAGGCTCTGCAGGTATTATGCACCATTATTCCCCTGCCCGACTGTCTAAGCCTCTCAAACGCGTTGGAGCACGCGGCGAAGGTAAATTTGAAGAGATTGAATGGGAAGAAGCACTGCGATTGGCAACTGGTTGGCTGTCAGAAGTTAGGAATAACGATCCCCGTCGCCTTGCCTTTTTCACTGGACGCGATCAATCGCAGGCCCTCACTGGTTTCTGGGCGGCACAATTCGGCACACCTAATTTTGCAGCCCATGGCGGTTTTTGTTCAGTCAACATGGCAGCTGGTGGACTGTATTCTATAGGCGGGTCTTTTTGGGAATTTGGCGAACCTGACTGGGAAAATGCTCGAATGCTTCTCTTGTTTGGAGTTGCAGAGGACCATGATTCAAATCCAATAAAAATCGGCCTCGGCAAAATGAAAGCCAGAGGAGCTAAAGTTGTCTCGGTTAACCCTGTTAGGACCGGTTACTCAGCGATAGCTGATGAGTGGATTGGAGTCCGTCCTGGTACGGATGGCGCTTTAATTGGCGCTCTCATCCATGAACTTCTCCGAACAGATCGCATCGATCTTGAGTTTTTGGCCCAAACAACGGACGCTAGCTGGTTAGTGATACAAAATCCTGGTCAAGCTGATCATGGACAGGTGGTTCGAGATGATGAGGGACAACCTCTAAGCTGGGATGGAATTAATAATAAATTGGTTCCGGCTCGTAGTGTGGAAGCAAAACTAGCTCTCATTGGAGAGCGCGATCTTCCTGGAGGCCAAAAGGCAAAAAGTGTTTTTCAACTTTTAGCTGAACGATATCTCGGACCTGAGCATTCACCAGAAGCTGTATCAAAGTTAACGGATGTCCCCGCCGAGCGCATTCGACATCTCGCGCAAGAAATAGCCATCGCTGCATTTGATGACCCCATGGAAATTCAACAGCCCTGGACTGATTGGCGTGGAGTTCGGCACGAAAGCATGAAGGGCCGCCCAGTTTCAATTCATGCGATGCGCGGAATCTCAGCCCATTCTAATGGGTTTGACACGTGCAGATTACTGCATGTTTTGCAAATGCTTTTAGGTGCGGTGGATGCTCCAGGGTCCTTTCGCTACAAGGCCCCTTTTCCAAAGCCCATACCTCCGGGACCGAAGCCAGCTGGCAAACTTTCTCAAATCAAAGCAGGTGAACCTATTCCTGGAATGCCGTTAGGATTTGTGGGAGGACCCGAGGATCTTCTTCTAGATGAGATCGGGGGACCTATTCGAATTGACCATGCTTACAGTTGGGAGGCCCCTCTCTCAGCACATGGACTAATGCACATGGTTATCGAGAACGCCGGCAAGGCTAACCCGACCCCAGTGGATGTCCTTTTCATGTACATGGCAAATATGGGTTGGAACTCATCTATGAATGTCGCCAATGCATTGAAAAATTTAACGGCGATTGATGAAAGTACGGGTGAGTACAAAATTAAACATTTTATCTACAGTGATGCTTTCTGGTCCGAAACAGTCTCATATGCAGATCTGGTGCTACCAGACACGACCTACCTAGAACGATGGGATGCCATATCTATCCTGGACAGGCCTATTTCTGATGCAGAAGGGCCTGCGGATGCAATTCGCCAGCCCGTTGTAGAACCAGATCGGGATGTTCGAGCATTCCAAGACGTAGTTATAGACCTAGGCTACCGACTTGGCCTTCCAGCGTTCACTACAGACAATGGATCACCACGATACCCCGGGGGATATGCAGATTATATCGTAAATCACGAGCGAGCTCCCGGCGTTGGCCCTCTAGCGGGTTGGCGTGGCGAGGATGGCGAAAGAAGTGGTGTAGGGTCACCCAATCCAAACCAACTCGACCGGTATATTAAAAACGGTGCCTTTTGGAAGCACCATCTCGAGCCAGATCAGCGTTACTTTAAACATTCCAACAAAAATTACTTGGAATGGGCAAAAGGAATGGGTTTCATACCATCTGCAGATCCCATCGTTCTGCGCATTTACTCAGAACCAATGCAGGCATTCCATCAAGCAGCTGCTGGGCATGGAGAAATTCAACCACCAACAGCTGAGGCCAGGCAACGTATACTGGAAAATTTTGACCCCATACCTCGTTGGCGCCCCCCGCTCAGTGGATTGGAAGACCCCAGTGGCGATTATCCACTTCACGCTATAACTCAGCGCCCCATGGCAATGTACCATTCTTGGGGTTCACAAAACGCTTGGCTTCGACAAATCCATACGTCCAATCGTCTCTTTGTGGCCAGAGAACTCGCAGAGAGTCTCGGGCTAAAGGATGATGATTGGGCGTACGTAAAAAGCCCAACAGGTAAAATCAAGGCTCGCATAAAGACTATGGAAGGTGTTAATCCCAGGACTGTTTGGACCTGGAACGCCATTGGAAAACGACGAGGTGCTTGGGGCTTGTCAGATGACGCTCCGGAAAGCAACGAAGGATTTCTGCTCAACCATCTTATTTCCGAACTCCTGCCAAAATCTAATGGAATTCAGTGGCCAAATGCCGACCCTGTGACCGGCCAAGCGGCTTGGTTTGACCTACGGGTTCAACTAGAACCAGCACCAGTTGGCGCTGATATGACCGAGCCCCTGGCACCATCTCTTCCGCAAAACCCTTCCAGTGGGAAGCGACCAAACCTCCTACAATACGGTGCTGCTTTTAAAACAAAGGGGCAAGTACAATGACTAGCTTACCCAAAAGCAATCCAGCTAAGAGCCTTGGTCTTGTAATAGACCTAGATACCTGCGTTGGCTGTCATGCCTGCGCCGTAAATTGTAAGGAATGGAACACCGGGGGCCACATGGCACCTCTTACCGACCTTAATCCTTATGATTCAAATCCGGATGGCGTTTGGTTTAACAGGGTCCATACCTATGAAGCAGGGGATCGTGAAACAGGTCGCACTGTGCACTTTCCACGCTCATGTCTTCATTGTGCCGAACCCCAATGTGTATCCGTTTGTCCAACCGGAGCATCGTACAAAAGAACGGAAGATGGGATTGTCCTTGTCGATGAAGATAAATGTATCGGCTGTAAGCTATGCTCCTGGGCATGCCCGTATGGAGCCAGAGAATATGATCCACATGCGGGTGTTATGAAAAAATGCACCCTCTGCATTGACCGAATTTACAACGAAACACTTCCTGAAAATGAGCGAGTGCCTGCCTGCGTTGCTACTTGCCCTGCTTCCGCTCGTCACTTTGGAGACCTTGGAGATCCAAATTCTGATGTCTCGAAGTTAGTAGCTAGCCGTGGCGGCTATGATCTTGGACAAGAGCTCGGCTATAAACCCACAAATAAGTATCTTCCGCCTAGAACTTCAAAAAAGGCTCAGGAACGATCGACAAATGATGATCCACAAAATGGTCTTTTGCGATGGGTCGATCGATTACTTTCAAACTAGTTTGGAAAAAAAATGCATCCGGCATACTCCGTTATCTTCTTCACAACTTCTTCCGGCTTTGGATACGGTTTGGCGTTTTGGATTCTTATCCTAAGCCTAACCAAAGTTGTGGATGATCAATGGCTTGGTGGCATAGGCCTAATGATAGCTTTGGCAGCTATCACCTTTGGTCTTCTAGCCTCAACAATGCACTTAGGTAACCCGGGTCGCGCTTGGCGTGCGTTTAGCCAATGGCGGTCATCGTGGCTTTCCCGAGAAGGTGTTGTAGCTGTCTTAAGCCTTGTCTTTATAAGCCTCGCTTGGCTTGGAATGGTCACTGATGTGAAAGGAAATTTTTGGGTTATTTCATCCTGGCTAGGGATTCTAACTGCCCTCACAACAGTATTGTGCACCGGCATGATCTATCAATCTTTGAAACCTATCGCAGCATGGCAATCAAAACTCACGACGCCAGTTTACCTCACCTATGCAATTTTGACTGGCGGATTTGCCTCGGCTGCGCTGATAAGCTTTTTCGATAGTGAAGGCCAATTGCCCGCCGCCTTATCAGTGATAGCTGCTATCACTCTGGCAGGTATGAAAATTTCCTATTGGAAGCGCGCATCGCGAGTAATTTCCCTAACCCCAGAGAGCGCAACCGGCTTAGGTAAACTCGGGAAAGTTCGGCAACTTGAGGCTCCACACGCAACAGCAAACTATATAAATAAAGAAATGGGGTTCAAGGTAGCGCGGAAACACTCAGAAAAATTAAGGACAATTGTTCTATGCATGGGTTTTCTGGCACCAGTCATCCTTGGGTTAATTGGCATTTTAAATGATGGCTTATCTCAGGTGATGTGGAGCATCGCCGCCCTTTTATCAATTGGTGGGGCTGTAGTTGAAAGATGGTTATTTTTTGCCGAGGCCAAGCATGCAGTCTCGGCCTTTTACAGCAGCTAACAGAAAGTTCGTAAGTGCAATTTTAACCCACAGCCGTTCCCATCAAGATTGCCAACAAAAGTCAGGATACTGATTGGAATGCATTGGCATTCCATCCATTTTTAGCCGATAGAAATCATTATTACTTGATATATTAACTTTCCGATCAAAATAAGGAATAATGAGTTCCGTAGGCACAGATCTAGCTGAGCTGCCATTTCAATAAACAATAAACTGCTGGCTTTGAGGGTAGAAATATGTTCATTCAATCTGAAACAACACCAAACCCGGCGACATTAAAATTCATTCCAGGTGTGGAAGTCCTTGCTGCTGGCTCCGCTGATTTTCAAAACATAGGGGCGGCTCAAGATTCACCCCTTGCCCTTGCCCTGTTTGACATTGAAGGTGTCACCGCTGTTTTTCTGGGCAAAGATTTCATCTCGGTTTCCAAATCTGAAATGATTGAATGGCAAATTTTAAAGCCTGCTGTCTTGGGCGCAATTATGGAGCACTTTACGCGTGGGCTTCCTGTACTCAACAATGAAGCGGAACTCGATGGCGAAGAGGATGGGCCAGACTTCAGTGATCCCGTGGTTCAACAGATCCAGGAGCTTTTAGACACTCGAGTTCGTCCAGCAGTTGCGGGAGACGGTGGCGATATAGTTTTCCGAGGGTTTGAGGAAGGTATTGTTTATTTGTCGATGCAGGGCGCATGTGCAGGCTGCCCGAGTTCAACAGCTACTCTAAAAATGGGTATTGAAAATATGCTTCGGCACTTCATTCCTGAGGTTCAAGAAGTTCGCCCAGCTCCTTACTGATAGACATCAGTAAGTATTCTCGGCAAATGCGACTTATATTTGCGATGACCAGCAATCATATGAGAAGTTATACCGGACCAGGGCTTTTTAAGCGGCTCTTGGCCCTATGCCTACTGATAGCGGTAAGCGCTACATATGCTGCCGCTGAAGCGGATACAGCAGCTGTTTCTGAAAAAATGTCCCCGAACTCTGCGAAAGATCGGCATTCATCAATCAATATCGATGCGTGGTCTAAACTCGAAAATCAAAACTTTTCTGCAGAATTACCTCTTAATTACATCACTCTAACAAGAACAAATCTTCCAGTTTTCACCCTATTAAGTGAACTCACTGTTTCTCTTAATTTTGCAGCCGAGACTTCTTACATCAAGCAACTATCTAAACAGCCTACTGTTCCTGGATTAGAGGCATTCTGGAGAGACCGCG
>VMCJ01000029.1 GCA_008081395.1 Rhodospirillales bacterium
ATTCAAGAAGGCGTAGCTTCCTTAGGTGGTTATGCTGAAGTTTTCCAAAGGAATGTTTTAGCGTCTGGCGTTGTACCGCAGATTTCCATGGTTATGGGACCTTGCGCAGGCGGTGCCGTTTACTCTCCTGCGATGACTGACTTCATCTTCATGGTAAAAGACACTTCTTATATGTTCGTGACAGGCCCAGATGTTGTAAAAACTGTGACGAATGAAACCGTTACTCATGAAGAACTAGGTGGGGCCGTAACGCACTCTTCCAAATCAGGTGTTGCGGATCTAGCTTTCGAGAACGATATCGAAGCACTACTCGAACTTAGACGATTTATTGACTTTTTGCCTTCTTCCAATCGTGAAAAGGCTCCATCTAGAGTAACTTCCGATCCTGCAGACCGGAAAGAAATGTCACTCGACAGTCTCATTCCGCCAAATCCAAACAAACCCTATGACATAAAGGAATTGATTGAGAAGGTAGTAGACGAACGAGAATTTTTTGAGATCCAGCCTGACTTTGCTGGCAATATCGTAATTGGCCTAGCTCGTATGGAAGGGGAAACTGTTGGCATAGTGGCTAACCAACCAATGGTTCTAGCTGGTTGCTTAGATATAGACAGTGCTCGTAAGGCAGGCAGATTTGTTCGGTTTTTAGATGCATTCAATATCCCAATTGTTACTTTTGTTGATGTTCCCGGCTTTCTTCCAGGGACACGACAGGAATACGGCGGCATCATCAAGCATGGTGCAAAGCTTTTATTTGCTTACGCAGAAGCAACCGTTCCAAAGGTTACCGTAATAACAAGAAAAGCCTATGGGGGCGCTTACGATGTAATGTCATCGAAGCATCTACGTGGTGACGTTAATTATGCATGGCCACAGGCAGAAATTGCCGTAATGGGAGCAAAAGGGGCGGTCGAAATTATATTTCGCGAAGATATCGGTGATGAAGAGAAAATAGCAAAGCGAACCCAAGAATATTCAGATGCCTTTGCTAACCCGTTTGTTGCTGCCAGAAGAGGCTATATCGATGACGTGATCCGACCTCACAACACCAGGTCTCGAATATGTAAATCACTCAAGATGCTGCGAAACAAACAACTCCAAAACCCCTGGAAAAAGCACGATAACATCCCTCTATGAGCTACCTAACACATCAGGACTTCAAAGTGTTTGTAACCAGAAATTGTGATCGCAAGAGCCAGTACCTATAAACCGGCAGACATAATAGAGATATGGCACCCCATATTCTTGCAAGTATTTACCTTAACGCTCCCAAGAGAGCATGGGAGCGTTAAGCCAAAGGTTTAATCGTCCTTTGGAGGACTTCTCACCAAACTTTCGTAGTCAGCTAACAACGTTTCAGTAATTTGGGCTGGTATGAAACGATGCTGGTCTATTTCGCCAACAGGGGTTACTTCAGCTGCCGTTCCTGTCACAAAGCACTCAGTAAAATCAGCAAGCTCATGAGGCTCTATATGCCTTTCGATGACCTTAATACCCCGCTTTTCAGCCAATGAAATGACTGTCTGCCGAGTAATTCCATTCAAAAAACAGTCCGGTGTCGGAGTATGAATTTCTCCGTCTTTAATTAAGAAAATGTTAGCGCCAGTTCCTTCAGATACGAACCCTCGCCAATCTAAGAAAAGAGCGTCTTGATAACCTTCAGCCTCAACTGCATGCTTTGACATTGTGCAGATCATGTAGAGACCTGCAGCTTTGCTATCGACAGGGGCACACAAAGGATCTGGGCGGCGCCAAGGTCCAGTTTTCATGCGGATACCTTTGGCTCGCATTTCAGGAGAAAAGTATGAAGGCCACTCCCAAGCAGCAATTGCCACATGAATTTTACTTCCTTGTGCCGAAACACCCATCAGCTCAGCACCGCGCCAGGCAATTGGCCGCACATACCCGTCAATTATGTTATTGGCGCGCAATACCTCATACTTAGCTGTTTCCAGCTCATCCACTGAATATGGAATTTTAAAATCCAAAATTCGAGCGGAGTTATGTAAGCGCTCTGAATGGGCACGACTCCGAAATATATTGCCTCCGTATGATCTCTCGCCCTCGAAAACTGAACTTGCATAATGCAAACCATGAGTTAGCACATGCAGCTTAGCATCCCGCCAAGGGATCATTTTGCCATCTAACCAAATGGCACCATCACGATCATCAAATGAGAGAATATCTTCGGCCATCGAAATTTTTACCTTAAAAAAAATAAATGGATTGTCGCGGATGACTTTAAGCCAAGCCGAGTTTCAGGTATAGCATAGAAACTTGGTGTTTTCTCGCACCTAAAATAATTTTTAAACCAAGTGAAATTGCTATCTGCCTGGCGACCAAATCGCTCATAGAACTAGCTTAGTCAAGTGAGTCGCCTAAGTCGTTAGGTGTCGGTTCAGTTGAAAGGATATACTCAAAATGAGTTGGACGCCTGAACGTATCAAAGAGTTGGAAAAGCTTTGGGCTGAAGGCTTGAGCACTGCAGAGATTGGACGCAGGCTCGGTGTGTCAAAGAACGCTGTTGTTGGAAAAGCTCACCGCCTCTCGCTACCTGGACGACAATCCCCAATTGACCGCAAGCGACGCACAACAGCCCGCCGGGTGACGCCTCGTGCTAAACCAGCTTCAAAGGCAAACAAAACAGAATCGTCAACTGCCCACAAACCAAGAGAGAGTGTAAAAACTCCACCCCCACCACCCCCTCGTCGTAAAACATACAATCACAAGGGGCCCTCGTGTCAGTGGCCTTTCGGCGATCCCAAACTTCCAGGTTTCCATTTTTGTGGAGCACCATCAGAGCCAGGCAAACCATATTGCCCACAGCACTGTGCTATTGCCTATAATAGGGTGAGTGCGTCCCAAGCCGATGCAGAAGCCAATAAAGCAGCGGCTGGTTAATGAATTAACTAAATTTCGCTATAATATTGGCAGGTCTGAAATCACCTTTAAGAGTTGTTTGCACAAACCTAAAGAGTTTTTAGATAAGCAATCAAAGCAGTTCGAGATTTCTTGAACCTCACTTGGATATTTTTATTTAAACCAGGAAAAGATCCCTGCGGATCTCTCAACAGCTTTTCCAGGGAAGTTTCATTCCAAGTTCCATCCATGCCATTTAAAGCTGTTGAATGCTTAGGCCATGATGTAGCACCAACTTCTCGACCAAATATTCCAGACAAGTGTGGGCCATAGACATTGTCACGCCCAGCTGTCCTAGCATGGCAAGTACTGCATCGCTGACTAAAGACAAATTCTCCAACCACGAGCGGGTCACTCGTGTCTCTACGTGCTCCTTCTGTAATCCCGTAGTCACGCGGTGAGGCGCTATCTGCTTGCGCTAATACATCTATAGTTTGCAAGGTGATGAAAGACCAAACAAACACTGCCAGCGCAATCAATAAACTTAGTCTTTGGCAAGACATGAGTTCCGCCCCCTTTGTTTAGTCTAAGTGGAACACCTTGATTAACAGTCAGAACTTAATGGTTTTATGGCTGTGGGCTCAATCAATTATTGCTTGATTTACCAAAGACCTAAGTTCACGACGAATTGGATATGACGAGGATGGCAGGAGTTGCGTAAGGAACACAACAACTAAACCTTCTTTGCGATCTACCCAAAAAGCCGTTGACGCAACTCCACCCCAAGCAAACTCTCCCTCAGAACATAAGGCCTTTGATTTAGCTGCATCTACTACAACCGAGCCTCCAAGACTAAAACCGATACCGTCATAGCTAGTTTCACTAAAAATCGGTTGTCCCATACTTGTGAGGTCAGCTCCTCCAGGCAAGTGATTCCGCATCATGTATTCGGCTGTCTTCCTGCCCAAGATGGAGGACCCGTTCGATGCTCCAAGACATCTCAACATTTCTGCGAACTTAAAATAATCTGCAGCAGTTGAAACGAGTCCACCACCACCCGACTCCAACGTTACAGGCTTGACCCAAGTTGACTGATCATTAGGCGGATCAACAGAAAGATAGGAGCTATCATCCTGTCGCTGGAAAAGCTCAGTTAAGCGATCAATTTTTGAATGCGGCAAATTGAAACTCGTGTCATCCATGCCAAGTGGTTCAAAGATGCGTTCCGATAAAACCTTACCAAGAGGTTTTCCCGCCACCACTTCGACAAGCCTGCCAAGTACATCAGTTGAGACCGAATATTCCCAACGAGTCCCAGGGCGCCAGCGCAGCGGCATTGACGCACAAAGCTTTGTCATAGCCTCCAAAGAGCCTGAATTTCGGCTCCCAGAAAAATCTACGCCGGCTGCTTGATAGGCATCGCCAACAGGGCCAGATGACCTATTCCCATAAATCAAACCAGAGGTATGGGTCATCAAATGCCAAATTTTCATCTCATCGCCAATGGCTTCAGTTTTCATTTCCTCGCCCTCACCTTCCAACCAAAGGCGAGCCTTGCCAAACTCAGGGAGAAAACGTGAAACCGGATCGTCAAGCTGAAACCTTCCCTCCTCGAAGAGATTCATTGCCGCAACAGAAACAATTGGCTTCGTCATGGAATAAATTCGAAAAATATCGCTTTTGGCTATTGGCCGGCGATGTATCTCTTCTGCAACCCCCCTTCCTTCCCAGAAAACAATCTCGCCATGCCGGGCCACCAGCGTCATACAACCTGGAAGTTTTCCACTATCAACGTAGCCCTCCATCCAGGGCCCCAGTCGCGCCAAACGCTCGTCTGACATACCGACTGCACTAGGATTAGTAAGATCCATTAATTTCAATTCCGATATGAGGGATCGATTTTATCAAGCTTTCGCATTAGAGCAGCAAACTCCAGATCACCCTTAGGCTTATCCGTAGCTGAATGCTCAAGTTCTTCCCTACTTTTTGTAGCAACATTCCCAGAAAGGATACGCACCTTACCCGCCGCCTGCGCATCAATCTGAACCTGGCACGCCCGCTCCAGCCTATAGAGGTTCAAAAACGCTTCCGGCACAGTTCGACCGACTGTCAGGAGGCCATGATTGCGAAGTATCATCGCCTTAGAGTCACCAAGCGCGTCAAGCAGACGGTCTCTTTCATCCAAATATAAACTGACTCCCTCGTAATCATGGTATGCGATATCACCAAAGAATTGGGTTGAAGTCATGGAGATAGGCATAAGGCCTTCTTCCAACGCCGCCACTGCCATACCTGCTCGAGTATGAGTATGCATCACCACCCTATTTCTATCAGTCTTTGCCATGTGGATAGCTGAATGGATAACAAAACCAGCATAGTTTACCCCATACTGGCTTTCTCCAACGGCATTGCCCTCAAGATCTATCTTTACGAGGTTTGATGCAGTTACCTCGTCATAATTTAAACCGTATGGATTAATCAAAAAGTGATGATCAGGCCCTGGCACGCGCGCTGTTAGGTGCCCGTAAATCAATTCAGTCCAACCGAAGTGATCAACTAGGCGATAAGCCGCTGCAAGTTGAACTCGAAGTTCCCATTCAGCTTCGCTAGCATCAAGATCATAAGCAGAACGAAATTTAGCCATACCATCCATCAAACATCCCCTTTTGTTTTAATCTGCAAGCATCTCTCACTGAGATTTGGTGCTGAAAGGCTCTTCCCCTCGAATGCGGCAGGAGTCATCATAACCCTTAAAGTAATTCGGATAGTCTAAGGAAAACCTCAATGCCTGCCTACATAGTTGTGAGAGTAGATGTTACTGACCCTGAAAAATTTAAAAAATATCAAGCCCTCACTCCAAATGCCATTGCTGCAAATGGAGGAAGATTCATAGCTCGAGGTGGAAAAACGGTAACTTTAGAGGGAGACGAGGAAACGCGTCGTATAGTTTTACTTGAGTTTGAAGATGTCGAGGCTGCTGAAGCTTTTTGGCATTCTCCAGAATACGCTGAGGCCAAAGCAGCGCGGGAAAATGCTGCTGACTTCCAAGCCTTTATTGTTGAAGGAATATAAAAAGCATGGGCGACCTTACTATCAAAGATCTCCGCATTACCTTACTTACAGTTCCTTATGTTGAGCAGCCCGCATTCCAAGCCGGCTACAATAAACCAAGAGACATACTTGTTTGCGAAATTGAAACTGCTGCAGGTCATGTAGGCCTCGGTTATCAGCTGTATCTGCGAGAAGGAATGCGGACGACCCGGTCAGCGATAAAAGAAATGCATGAGCGACAAGTTATTGGTCGCGATGCGACTGAAGTAGAGGGAATTTGGAGAGATCTCTACAAATCATCATTGGCTGATGGCCGTGGCGGTGCTCCTGTCCTAGCATTATCTGCGATCGACGTTGCGCTTTGGGATATTGTCGGCCAAGCGGCAGGTCTACCTCTTCACAGACTCTGGGGACATGTTCAGCCTAAGATCAAGGCATATGGTTCCGGTGTATGGCGAGGAATGACAAGAGAGGGAATGATTGAAAAAGCGCTTCGATTTAAGAGCGAAGGATTTTCCGCGATAAAAATGCAAATTGGGCATAATTGGGGTGATAGAGAGGATGTAGAGAATGTACGCCAAGTCAGATCAGCCATAGGTGATGACATTGACATTATGGTTGATGCAAACATGGCTTATACGGCAGACCATGCAATTCTTATGGGTAAAAAAATACAAGAATACGGCGTGTACTGGCTAGAAGAACCTGTGGTTCCAGACGATTTTGAAGGATATTTTCGTATAGCAAATGCTCTTGATACTCGTGTTGTGGGAGGCGAAAGCCATTTTACCCGCTTTGATCTCAAGCCATTTTTCCAGAACCCGGTTTGTCCAATCCTACAGCCCGATGTTATCAGAGGAGGCCTAACTGAACTACGCAAGATCGCCACTATAGCTGACACTTTTGGGTTAAAGATTGCTCCGCATCTATATCCGGAACTGATGATTCATCTTATGGCATCAATTCCAAACCCAGAAATAATCGAGGACATGGGCTTATTGTCGGATATTTGGGTGGATTGGGCGAAGCCTGTAAATGGTATAATCACCGCCCCAGAAGCCCCAGGCCATGGTCTAAAAATAAAACCAGAAATTATGCGTGATTTTCAGGTGGAGTAATCGTCTATCCATCATAAAAAATGGATGTCTGTGTGTCTGCTGTTCTTTAATTTTGAGGCAAAAATAAACAGCAGACACCTCTGTTATAACAACACACTAGAAATCTGTTTCCATCGCGGCTTCTTTGTCCATCGCCCATTCCTGGAGAGAAGCGTCATAAACTGCCGCAGCAGGGCGCCCTATTAGAGCTTGAGCAAAGGCGACTTGCGACGCCGCAATACCTCCCCCACAGTAAATCACCAGGCGCTTCTCCTCTGTAGCTCCAACAGAATCAAACGCCATCGCGATCTCACCTGCCGGGCGAAATGCAAAGGTATGTCGATCCAGTAAAGCCGCCGCGGGAACATTTACACTACTAGCAATTCGTCCGGGGCGTCCGTAATGCGCTCCACCTTCTCCGGAATGTTGCTCAGGGGATAGAGCATTTACGATAATGCTTTCACTATCCGATCGAGCGTCTTCCACAGTGTTTTGATCAACAAAAATGCCTTCGCGGAATTTCGGCGTAAACGTTGCTTCAGGATATCTTGAAGGTTGATTTGAGGTAGGCCGCCCCTCTGAAGACCACTTGTGCCAGCCACCATCTAGCACAGCCACATTATCAAACCCAAAGGCCTTGAACATCAGCCAAAGCCTAGGAGCCCAAGACATTGACCCTCCAGAATAAACAACAACTACATTTTCATCGCCAACACCAAGTTTTCCGATATTAGTAGCAAATCGTTCGGCCGATGGAAGAGTGAAGCGAAGTGCACTTTCTGCGTCTGAAAGGTCTTCTATCAGATCGGCAAACATAGCACCTGGAATATGACCAGCCCCATAGTCACCTCTTCCTGACTCCATTCGCATTCGATTGTCAGAGGTAGGATGCAAATAAACAGTTGCATCTAAAATACGAAGCGCTGGGTGTTCCAAGTGCGTTTCTAACCATTCCGTAGAAACCAGCTGACCAGGAAGTTTTAAAACCATTGAAGTTTGCTTTCATGTAAAGAGATACCGAGAGTAGGGTATCTAATTTTTCTAAATCAAAAAACACGCACTTTTCATAAACATAAAAATTCAGCAACAGCACTAAGCCCTACCGGAAATGAAAACGTTAGAAATCCAACAATAGATCCATCGCTTAGATGAGCTGAAATGTTATAATCAAATGTTCAAGTTGGAGAGCCTTGATAATGAATTCATCAACAGCATCTGATGCCCCCTTAAAAGGGATTGCGTGCATGGTCGTCGGCACAGTGCTGTTAACTAGCAATGACGCAATAACGAAATGGCTTTTGAATTCACTTCACCCAGGTGACGTGATGGCTTGGAGAGGATTGCTTTCACTTCCCTTTGTATTACTCATACTGCAACTCGAGGGAGGGTCTTTATCATCGCTTCGAAGCAAAGCCCCTAAACGCAATTTTCTTCGAGCTGTTCTAGCGCTAGTAACCAGCGCTTTTGTGATTTTATCTTTTCAGGCTCTTCCATTAGCTGATGCACTTGCTGTCATCTTCGTGTCTCCCGTAATGACCACTGCTCTCTCGGCGTTAGTTCTGAAAGAGAATGTTGGCTGGCGACGCTGGCTCGCAACTTTGGCGGGTTTCATCGGAGCTATGATAATTGTTGGTCCAAGCTTTGAAGAAGTGGGCTGGGCCGTTCTTGCTCCTTTAGCAGCAGCTTTTTTTGCCGCTCTCCGTGATATTTCAACTCGATCTCTAAGCCGTATAGATAACGGGCCCTCCATCCTATTTTGGAGTATGTTTGTTGGCATGGTGGGGGGATTCATGAGCCTCCCCATAATGGGTGCAAGTTCAGTATCCAGTGAGGGTTGGCTTTTGTTCGTGGGCGCGTCTGCCATGTTAGCAGCATCCAACCGGTTGATCATTGCTGCCTTCAAATTTGCATCAGGCGCCATAGTAGCTCCTTTAAAATACCTAGCATTGATTTGGGCTGCTGCACTTGGCTACCTAATTTGGGGTGACATACCAAGCATGCAAACAGCATTAGGGGCAGTAATCGTCGCATTAGCTGGTCTATATATTTGGCGAAGAGAAGTCATACTCGAGAGGGAACGTCAAAAATGAATAGAGTCTCTCATTTCAAGACACCAACGGGTCAAATCGCCCTTCGAGAAGCAGGTGAAGGACCAGCTTTGATATTTCTTCATGGCCTTGGTGGATCGTCAAAATCTTGGTTTCGGCAACTAGACGAACTGTCTAATCGCTTTCATGTAATTGCTTGGGATTGCCCAGGCTACGGGGAAAGTGATCCATTTCCAGGTGGCAAACCAAAAACGTCTGATTTTGCAAAAGCACTTTTGGCTGCTCTAGACGAATTGAAAATTGGTGAATTCAATCTCGTTGGTCATTCTATGGGAGGAGCAGTCGCACCATGGGTAGCACGGTTAGCACCATTACGGGTCCGACGCTTAGTGCTATCTGCAACAAAGGTCTCTTTCGCTTCTGACGAACCATCCGGTTATGAGATGCGCCTCGCCGAACGCAGAAACATGGATGACCATACTTTTGGAAACGCGCGCGCAAAAAGTATGGTTGGTGAAGATAGTCCTGTGTTTAACGAAGTTGCTTCTATTGCAGGCGAAATTCGTATCGCAGGATACGAAGCTGCAGTGCATTTGCTCAAAAACTCAAACAATGCCGCAATATTAGCAACTATTGAACAGCCTACTCTAATCCTTGCAGGAGAAAACGATAAAATTGCTCCAGCGGCGTCAACAAAAGCTGTGGCGGAAGCAGTGCCAGGCTCTCGCCTCGTTACAATCAAAAATGCAGGCCATGCAGCCTACATAGAGCAAGCAAGTATTTTTTCGGGAGAGGTGGCAAGTTTTATGGAGGTTTCGAGCAAGGATTAGGATTACTCTGGCAGTCATCACGGAACACAGAGTAGTTCCAACTAAAACTTTATTTTTAATCAAACTAGCTTGAAACAACCTTACACGTTATCAAACTCTCTGCGTAATTTCATGATGATCAAAATATATGACTGGTGACTCAATCCTTGAAAAAATAGCTGATCTTGCTCGTGAGGCTGGAGAAGCAATTATGCCATTTTTCAACGCTGAAAATGTTATTACGCACACGAAGAATGATGATCGACGAAGCCAGGTTTCAGAAGCAGATATTGCAGCAGAAAAAATCATATTAGCAGGCTTAACCCAATTAACCCCTCACATTCCAATCGTTGCAGAAGAGGAGGTAGCGGCAGGCAACTCACCTGACATTTCCGGTGGACGCTTCTGGTTAGTTGACCCCCTAGACGGAACTAAAGAATTTCTAAAAAAAATCCCAGAATTCACTGTAAATATTGGGCTTATTGAAGACGGTCTTCCATCACTAGGAGTAGTCTATTCACCTGCCTCTAACGAGATGTATGCGGGTCAAGTAGGTAAAGGTGCTTGGATGGAAATTGGAAATAATGAACGCAAAGATATTTGCGTTAGAGACTTTCCAGAAGAGGGCATTGTTGTTGCATTAAGCCGTACATACGGCCAATCCACGGATGTACGACGCTTCCTCGCAAAATATGATGTGACCAAGCAAGTCGATGCGGGAAGTTCTATTAAATTCTGCTTAATTGCACGCGGTGATGCCGATGTATATCCACGCTATGGAGGCTCCATGGAATGGGATACAGCGGCCGCCCACGCAGTGCTTAAAGCAGCTGGGGGAGCAGTAAAAGTGATTAATGGAGGTCCAGAGCTGCAATATGGAAAACCAGACTTCCTAAATAGTTATTTTATCGCTTGGGGAGGTTCTCATAGCTGATAAGTAACCGCTGAAAATTTGGCTTAAATGAGAAAAACTGATCAGCGTTGCATTTCTAAACTAGAACTCTAAGTTATTTTTTAACCTAAACCTGCGCGGATTAATTTTATGCCCGAGGCGCCAACTCCTGTTAATTCATCTGACTTAAAATCTCGTCTTTTGGCGGTAGTCGGACCTAGTGGTCTCGTTGAAAACGCGGACGCAATCAGCCCAATGCTTTCAGAGCCTCGGGGCCTTTATCATGGATCTGCCCTTCTAGTTGTTAAACCTGGCTCAACCGAGGAAGTTGCTGCAGTTGTAAAAGTATGTGCCGAGTTTGGCACTCCAATCACACCCCAAGGTGGCAATACAGGTCTTTGTGGCGGTGCCACCCCCGATGGTCAGGTTTTACTTTCTCTCTCGCGTATGAACAAAATTCGCGATATCGATCCCCTTGATTACACAATAACAGTGGAAGCAGGCTGTATCCTGCAAAATATTCAGACCGCAGCTGCTGAGAATGACAGGCTATTTCCCCTTTCTCTAGGCGCCGAGGGCTCATGCCAAATAGGAGGGAATTTGTCCACAAATGCTGGTGGAATTAACACACTCCGCTATGGCAACGCACGCGATTTGGTACTGGGGTTAGAAGTGGTACTGCCAGACGGCCAAATTTGGAATAATCTCAAACGCCTGCGGAAAGATAATACCGGCTATGATCTTAAACATCTCTTCGTCGGCGGCGAAGGTACTTTAGGCATAATTACGGCAGCCACGTGCAAGTTGTTCCCCAAGCCGAAAGATGAAGTTTCTGTTTTCTGCGCAGTTCGGGACGTGAATGGTGTTATTGAACTTCTATCACGGCTAAGGGCAGCAACGGGCGATCAGATATCAGCTTTTGAGCTTATCGAGCGGTTTGGTATTCACCTTGCTTGTAAACACGTGCACGGCTGTCGTGATCCTTTTGATCAGCCTTATGAGCACTACGTGTTATTTCGCGCGAGTGCTGGCCGAGCAGACAGCGGCCTCCGCACTATTGTTGAGGAGGCTTTGGCAGAAGCGTACGAAAAGGGGTTAGTACTAGACGCCACAATTGCAGAGAGCGAGGCTCAGGCTCAGGCGTTCTGGAGAATTCGGGAAGGAGTAGTAGAGGGGCAAATTCCTGAAGGTGCCAGCATAAAACATGATATATCTGTACCTGTCTCTCTTATTCCAGAATTCATGGAACGTGCAGCGCCCGTAGTTGAAACTACTATACCAGGGTCCCGTATATGTGCTTTTGGACATGCCGGCGACGGCAACCTCCACTACAATATTACCCAGCCTGAGAACATGGATCGCGCGGAATTTCTGGGACTTTGGGAAAAATTGAACCACGCCGTGCACGAAATTGTGGTTGATATGGGAGGCTCCATTTCAGCCGAGCATGGAATAGGAAAGCTCAAAGTAGAGGAACTGCAGTATTTTAAGCCAGCGCTTGATTTGGATCTTATGAGGCGAATTAAGCAAGCACTTGACCCAGAGGGTATTTTCAATCCGGGCAAGGTTCTGTGATCGGACGAATTACAGCAGTACTTTTAGTCTTTGTTTTTGGTTCACCTTCTGCTGCGGAGCCCGCAAAAATTGCAGTTGCAGCAAATTTTGCCAAAACAGCTGAGGCTCTGGTTCAAAGTTTTAACGACGCCAACACTGGAAGTATTGAACTGGTAATTGGTTCTACAGGAGCTCTTTACCTACAAATAACTCAGGGAGCTCCAGTAGAAGCTCTCTTGGCGGCCGACAGCGTGAGGCCTAAGCGCTTGGAGACCGAAGGCTTTACCATAAAAGGCAGTCGTTTCACCTATGCCTTGGGTCGTTTGGTGCTTTTCACACGAAATAGCACCATACCAAACAGTCTCACGCTTCGCTCCGCCTCTTTCGAACGCCTTGCTATCGCCAATCCATCAACCGCTCCCTATGGCGCTGCGGCGATTGAAGCCATTTCTATACTTGGCGTAATGCCAAATGTCTCCGATAAGCTCGTTAGGGGGAAAAATGTCACTCAAGCATTCCAATTTGCTTGGTCGGGCACAGCAGAGTACGCCCTCGTATCTGAGGCTCAGGCCCTTTTAAGCACCGAAGGTAATTTTTGGAGATTACCCCAAAACCTTTATAAACCTATTACTCAAGATGCTGTTTTGATTGCTAACGCCTCCCCCACGGCTATAGCATTTTTAAATTTTCTTAAATCACCCACAGCGCAATCCATAATCTCGCTAAGAGGGTACGACTTAGAGACCGAGCGGCCATAACAACTGCATTTCAAACTTGTTTGATTACCAAAGCATCAATCTGTTCCCCCTAACCTACTAGGGGTTTTCGCCTTAAGATTTTAGCTTAAAGTATGATTTCCGCTTTTGGCGTTTCCGGACGATATGCGTTGAGTCTTTTCGATTTAACGACACTTTATAGTACCGCAAAAATCATTAGCATTTAATTTTGAACTCAAAAGCTGGAGCTTACAGCCAATGACCGTCCGCCTTGCGATGTACGAGGAGTCACTCAAGCATATTGGCGAGCGTCTTGATGCGCTTGGGCTTGATTTAGAAATTATAACCTTCGACCGGGACGGAAAGTTTCATAACGGTACTACTTCAGCATCAGAAATTGAGGCCGACTATCTCTGGTTTTCACAGCACCTGAGCTCTGAAGGATTACTTCCTATGGGATTTCAGGTTGCATTAGATATGAAACAGTTAGACGTCCTTCAAACGTTTAATGCAGGCCTAGATGCCCCCGCTTACAATCAAATTGCAGCTAGAGGCGTTCGAATATGTAATTCCAGCGCACAAGGTATCGCTATTGCTGAATACACAATGGCACAGGTGTTATCATTGACCCATCCCGTACAGCTGCAGCAAGACCAGCAAGCTGAGCGCGTTTGGAAAATCACACCTTTTCGCGAATTATCAAGAATGAAATGGCTTATTTTTGGCTACGGCCCAATTGGAAGCGCGGTTGCCGAACGAGCTAAAGCATTTGGTTCGCACATTTCAGTGATCCGGCGTTCACCCAAGAAGGATGCCTTCATAGATAGAGCGGGTAGCAGAGATGATGCGATAAGATTTGCATCCGAGGCGGATATAATACTTCTTGCTTGCTCGCTAAATGACCAAACGAGAGGGATGATCAATCAAGATTTTTTAAATGCGGTAAAGCCTGGAGCAATCTTAGTAAACATTGCTCGTGGAGGCGTAATTGATGACTCAGCGCTTCTTCAAGCTTTGGATAAAGGGATTATCTCTACAGCTGTTTTGGACGTATTCCATACGGAGCCCCTTCCAAAAGAGGACCCATTCTGGTCTCATCCAAATGTAAGGCTAACCCCCCACACCTCCTTTGGAGGAGATGGCGTACGTCCGAGGTGGGATACCTTATTCCTTGAGAATATTCAGCGTTACGTAAACGGGGAACCACTAGAACGCGAAGTTAATCCAGCCGACCTCTAATAATAGACCGCTATCAATAGACCCACGCCTAATGCGATCCGATAGAAAACAAAAGGCATAAATGTAGCTTTTCGAAGCCAGGCCATCATCAAAGAGATAGCTAGATAGGCTGCTATAAAAGCGATGAAAGCGCCGAACAAAGCGTTTTGTAGTAAATCTAAGGCAATCTCAGTATCCAGCTCGAAGGCTGATAGAACTGCTGCACCAGTTATTGTGGGCAATGATAACAGCAATGCGAACCTAGCGGCCTCTTCTCGGCCCATACCTAACCATCTTCCCGCTGTAATTGTAACACCTGAACGGCTTACACCAGGCACTAGAGCAAATGCCTGAGCAACTCCCACCAGCAGTGCCTTCCTCCAATCAAGATCAGAAATTTTCTTATTCGTAGATGCCCGATCTGCCATCCAAAGAAATATTCCAAAGATAAGCGTAGTCCACGCTATAATTTCAACACCACGAAGACTTGTTTCAATAACAGTTTTAAGCATGAAACCCGCAATGACCGCCGGCATGGTTGCCACCAAAATAAGCAAAGCGAGTCTTGCGTCACCGTCTTGGTGACCTTTGATCAGACGAAGAGTACCACGGAAAAGTACTGCTACGTCGCCCCTAAAATATAGCATAACCGCTGCTAGCGTTCCGACGTGAAGTGCAACATCTAGCGCCAAGCCCGCAGCAGCATCTGTGCTTGGACTTAGCCATAGCCAACGTGTCAAAACCAAATGAGCCGAAGATGAAATTGGCAGAAACTCTGTAACACCCTGGACAAGAGCGAGTACTGCAATCAGGAACAGGCTCATCTTGTTAGTTCAGCCTCTCAAAGTCAGGAAAGCCTGTTGGAAATTGACGAGCAAGCTCGGCATCTAAATTGTCCACTGCACTTCTGAGTAATCGCATCCAATAAGAGCGTTTCTTTTCGCCTCCATCATCATCAACAAATTCAGAGGCAACTTGGACGTCAACATTCACCCTACCTACTTCTCGGTTCTCAGAATCAATTGCCTTCAAAGAAATAGCAAAATTGACTGAAAGTTTGGTATTTGGATTAGCTTCAAAAATAGAACTAAAACCTTGTTTACGAGGTAAACTAAGTTCCTGCATCTCAGCCTTTTGTATGGTTGCAACAATTAGGCCCCGTGTACTTTTATCAGTTGCAATGCGAGCTCGAACCCATCTCTTAAGCGTTTCTGATGGTTGCTCAAATATGAGAGAAGATATTTTTGTGTCGGGCATAATTAAGTCTTGAGGGACCACTACTTCCAATCTGTCCGCAACCGCCCGCCAAGAGGGAGAGACCGGCAAGTCTATTGGCTCAGACTTCACACCCGACACGGGATGGCCACATGCCAGAAGTAGTAGGAGGCTAACTGGCGCTAAAAATTTTATCCAAGGCCGCATCATCAAAAACCTCCGTTTTCCCACAAAATTCACAGGTAATACTTACGACCCCATCTATTTTACACTCGTCCACCTCTTGGCGAGGTAAACCTACAAGAAGCTCCTGAAATTTCTTGGGTGGGCAGGCACAATCACCCGTGATTGAGGTTGGCTCCCAAATGCGCACCCCGTCTTCATGAAAAAGCTGAAAAAGCAGCTTCTCGGGTGAGAAATTATCTTCAGTTAATTCACTATTTTTTAGGGTAGACATTAAGGCAATAGCGCGCACATACCCTTCATCTTGATCCCAATTCTCTGGGTCCGTCCTTGGGAAGTGATTGTCACCCGATATTGGCTCACCACCAGTTTCAGGCACACGTTGAACCAAAAGACCCGCCGCGCACCAGCGACCGTCTGAACCTTTTTGACATGCTAATCGGAGGCCGGTTGGAATTTGCTCGGATTGCCTAAAATACTGATGCACCGACTCTGCTAAAGTCTCGCCCTCTAGCGGCACTATCCCCTGATAACGCCCTTCACCATCACCTCGCTCGACAGTGAATGCTAGATAACCTCCACCAAACATGCGAGCGAGCGTGGCATTTGGGTCTAAATCCGCAATCGCGTCGGCATCAAAACTGACATAACCTCTTAGGTGTCCGTCGGTATCTACGTCCGCAACAAGAGTTCGAATAGCTGCTTTACTTTGGGACTGCGCCTGAAGAGTGAATTTCCCATCAAACTTAACTGTTGCCGACAATATCGCCGTAAGAGCTAACGCCTCACCAAGAAGTAAAGATGGAACTTCAGGATATTTATGCTGCTCTAAGATCTTACTTACAGAGTCATCTAAGCGAACAAATCGTCCACGAAGTCCACTTTCAACCAATTGAAACGGTAAGACATAATCACTACCGAATACTCTCAGTTTTTCTAATGTAGGGTCGATCATTTAGTCAGCTTAAGCACCAGGCAAGAATACCTTTATTTGCATGCAAACGATTTTCCGCTTCATCCCAAGCTGCGGATTGCTGGCCATCCAAAACAGCATCCGTAACTTCTTGTCCGCGCTTTGCGGGCAAACAGTGCATAAAAATTGCTGTTGGCTTTGCCTTCGACATTAGGTTTTCATCAACACGATATGGTTGGAGCATCTTTTGGAGAGCTCCGCCTTGCTGCTCATCCCCCATCGAAATCCAAACATCAGTCACGACAGCATCCGCTCCTGCAACAGCCGCTGTTGAATCATTAGTTATTGAAACATTCGCCCCCTTTTCGCGCACCCAACTAACTGCTGCGACATCAGGCATACGTTCTTCTGGACAGGCAATCTGAAGTTCAAACCCAAACTTTGCTGCTGCATGCATCCAAGAATGGAGAACATTATTTCCATCTCCAGACCAGGCAACTTTAAGCGAGGAGAGATCACCAAAGCGCTCATAAAGAGTTATCAGGTCTGCAATCAACTGTGTGGGATGAGACCAATTTGATAGCAAATTAACAACAGGAACACTTGAAAATTTTGCTAATTCCAAAATTTTGTCGTGATCGTGGGTGCGTAAAGCAATGGCATCCACATACCGAGATAAAACGCGGGCAGTATCTGCAACAGATTCACCTCGCCCAAGCTGACTATCTGCAGGGTTCAAAACGACTGTTTGACCACCCATTTGCTTAACCGCGGTCTCTAACGATACCCGAGTTCGGGTCGATGGCTTCTCAAACATCATAAGCACCGTCTTGCCGGTGAGAGTACTCGACAAGTCTGCCTCGCCTAACTTCGATTGGACTCCAGATATCAAAATCTTAGTTAGGATATCCTTATCGAATTCAGCGAGGTCAAGAAAATGCTTAACCTCTTGGACCTCGGTCATGCCGCCTTAGCAGAAGCTGTTAGAGCCCGATCAAACGCTCCAAGCACTTCTGAAATCTCATCTTCAGTAATAATCAGCGGAGGCAGGAATCTAACCACGTTATCTCCCGCAGGCACTGTCAACAAACCCTCATCCCTGCATGCCGCCACAACTTCACCGTTTGGTCGTTGTACACGCGCACCCAGCATCAATCCCATCCCTCGAACTTCGGTAATTTCTTCTGGATGCCGCTGCGCCAGGGCCTCTAAACCATCTCGGAAAATTTTAGCTTTCCGCTTCACCTCTTCGAGGAATCCGTCTTCCAATAAAATGTCCAGAACAGCATTAACTGCCGCTGCAGCTAAAGGATTGCCGCCGAAGGTAGATCCATGTGTACCTGCAACCATCCCAGCTGCCGCCTCTGACGTCGCCAAACACGCGCCCACTGGAAAGCCACCACCCAGCCCCTTGGCCAGGGCCATTACATCAGGATTTATACCGGACCAATCATAGGCAAATAACTTGCCAGTTCGGCCCATGCCGCACTGCACCTCGTCGACACCCATGAAAATGCCGAATTCATCGCACGCAGCGCGAACACCTTTTATGTATTCAATATCCATTGCCCTGATGCCACCTTCGCCCTGAACTGGCTCTATGATTACGCCAGCTGTAAGAGGACCAATCGCATCACGCAGGGCATTTAAGTTCCCGAATGGCACGTGATCGAATCCCTCTACTTTAGGACCAAAACCTTCAAGGTGCTTTGGGTTGTTACCCGCCGCCAAGGTACCCAAAGTGCGTCCGTGGAAAGCGCCTTCGATTGTGATAATATGATGCTTTTCAGGATGACCCTTTGCTGCCATTCCCTTACGTATTATCTTGATCATCGCTTCGTTTGCCTCTGCACCTGAGTTACAGAAGAAAACCAAGTCAGCAAAAGAGTTATCGGTTAGTCGCTTGGCCGCTTGTTTTTGCCCAGGGATCTCATAAAGGTTCGACGTATGCCAAACCTTCTCCGCTTGCGCTTTAAGAGCCTGCACCAGATGTGGGTGAGCATGGCCGACCGACGTGACTGCGATACCAGAACCACAATCCAAAAAACGTCGCCCAGCAGTGTCAATCAAATAAACGCCTTCTCCCCTATCGAATGCGATATCCCGCAAGCCGTAGGTTGGCATGACACTGTCCGTCACTGTCATCTCCTGGGTTACGCGGGGGCCCTGTTCTTAGAGCAGCCCGCAGGTAAAAATGGTCTTTAAAGGCATGGATAGCCCTGTTGTCAACGACAATACTCTTAAGCAGGAAAAAGAGAAGCCCAATCGAGAGCTAATGGGCTATATTCGTGCTGGTTTAGCCTATCTTGACAGATATGGTGGCCCCCGGGCTCGCATCAAGAGGACACTTGAACGTCGCGCGCGCCGGAAAGGGCTCGAAAATGAGGCTGCCCAACAAATAGTGTTCGCTGCCATGCTTCAGCTTGATCAGTTGAACATCATAGATGATGCAGCTTTTGCCGCAGGAAAGGCCGCTGCTCTTCGACGACGGGGAGCATCGAAGCGACAAACTCTTGCCAAGCTAGTAGCGAGTGGTATCGAAAAAGATCTAGCATCACAGGCTCTCGATGAATTTGATTCAAGATCCGATGAAGACGCTGAGCTCGCCGCAGCTCAACGCTATGCACAGCGGCGCCGTTTGGGGCCTTGGCGGTTGGATCAAGATACGCGAGTAGAAAGACGTGATCGTGATATAGCTGCACTCGCTAGAGCAGGCTTTGCGGTCAGATTGTCGATTTCGATTATCGATGGTGAGGAAAACTAAAGTATCTATTTTTTTGCGCTAATGTGATTTGCTACGAATAGTTACATGGAATTGGGATCTTGAGATGTCTGAATATTTTGATTCAAGAGATACGATGTCGGCTGAATGTCGAGAGGCAGAATTATTGGCTTCGTTGCCCAAGCAAGTCGCTTTCGCAAAAGCTCAGACTCCATACTTTGCTGAGCTTTTCAAAGAATTTGACCCCGTTTCTATCGACAGTCGTGAGGCACTCTCGAAATTACCTATTACCTACAAAAGTGATTTGGTTGCCGCTCAGTCTGAAAAACCTCCTTTCGGGGGAATGAACGCAACCCCTGTTGGAGATCTCTTACGTGTTTTCCGTTCTCCAGGTCCGATCTGTGAACCCGAGGGTAAAGGCGATGATTTCTGGCGCGGTGCCCGAGCACTTCATGCGGCTGGGGTTCGTAAAGGAGATATAGTTCACAATAGTTTCTCCTATCATCTCACTCCAGGTGCCTGGCTACTGGACAGCGCCGCACGTTCTTTAGGTGCTGCTGTATTCCCCGCCGGGGTCGGTAATACAGACCTTCAAGTAGAAGCAATGTCACATTTTCAAGCAAACGTGTTCTGCGGCACGCCTGACTTCTTAAAAATTTTAATGGAACGCGCTCGTGAGATGGAAGCTAATGTCTCCTCTCTCAAAAAGGCAATTGTAGGAGGAGGTGCTTTACCACCCTCACTTCGGCAACTGATATCAGACGAATTCGGTTTCACACCTCTACAAAACTATGGAACCGCTGATCTAGGGATAATCGCGTACGAGAGTCCCGCAATGGAGGGAATGCTGATCAATGAAGGTGCAATTGTTGAAATAGTGCGCCCTGGTTCTGGCGAACCAGTAACCGAAGGTGAAGTTGGTGAAGTAGTAGTAACGCTTCTGAATAAGGACTACCCCTTAACTAGGTTTGCAACTGGTGATCTGTCAGCAATCATGTCGGGGGAAAGCCCTTGCGGCCGAACGGCTCCTAGGATCAAAGGGTGGATGGGGCGAGCTGATCAGACCACAAAAATTCGTGGCATGTTTGTGCGCCCCACTCAACTAGAGCAGGTTCGCACGGCTCACCCAGAGGTCCTTAAGCTTCGCCTAACTGTCACATCAGAAAACCATCGTGATCAGTTCAGTGTTGCATGCGAAACAGAAAATCATGACCCGAACTTAGCTGAAAAAATCGGAGCAACAGTATCGAAATTCATCAACCTTTCAGGTGCAGTTACTCTCGTACCCCCAGGCTCTTTACCTTCGGACGGAAAGGTTATTGAGGACGCAAGGTCATACGACTAATAATTTACACTTGAACCTGAGCAAATTGCCCCGTTTCTGGATTGCGCCATTGAAGCTCACCTACGGCAATTGAAAATCTGGCCCCGTGGATCGTGAGTTGTCCTGTATTCAAAGCATCCTTTACAAAAGGAAAGGTGCTTAGATTTTGAATTGAAACGCCTACTGCAAGACTTTCTAGTAGGTTCAGGCGGCCATTTTCATCTGCGGGTGAATTAGGATCGTTAAGCATGGCATCACGAGCTTCAGCCAAAAGGCCAACCCAAGGACGAATAAATCGGCCGACTGGCTGATCCGCTTCCATTGCCAATGCCGCCTGAACGCCACCGCAAAAACTGTGTCCCATCACAACAATGTTTTTGACGCCCAAGTTTTCTATCGCAAACTGAACCGCAGCAGATGTTCCATGGAAGCCACCGGTTTCATCATATGGGGGTACTAGGGCTGCTACATTGCGAACGACAAATAATTCTCCAGGACCAGCGGCAAAGATAGTGGCCGGATCAACACGACTATCAGCACAGCTGATGATCATCGTTTTTGGTGACTGACCTTCAGCTAGTGAAAGATAACGCTCTATTTCTTGCTTATATCGCCCAGCGCGAAAATTTTTGTAGCCCTCATGAAGTTCAGTAGGAATTCTCATAATGGCCTTACTTTGATGAAGTTAACTTGCTACTGCCTATAGGGGTATCAAATTTGGGGCAAGATCAACGATCAAAAAAGAGCGCTCTTCGCCAGATAATTGCAATAAGAACGATCGTTGCCAAACCGGTCCCTGCCGCAGCTAGGGCTGCTCCCTGAAACCCGAGTAAGTCCGTTGCCGGACCAACTAGAGCAAGGCCGATTGGCAGTCCATAAACTGCAAGCATTCTTACACCCATCACTCGGCCACGAAATTTAGCTTCTGCAAGCCGCAGCAAGGCTACAGCCATAGAAATCATCGCCACACCCTGCGCTACACCTACAAGGAACAACAATGCCATTCCCTCTGCCTTTACCGAACTAAACGCGAATAATAACAAGAAGACGTGCCAAATAACTGCACCTCCAAAAACCAAATATATTGGTTTTCTGGCACCTCCAGTTGCAGCCATCACAATGGATGCAACCAGCGAACCAACTCCAAAACTTGCAGCAAGATGTGAGAGCCCAGTGGCGTCCAGACCATAGACTTCACGGGCAACGTAAGAGAGTAGACCACTATTTGAAACGAGAGGAAAACCAGTAAGATTCACTAGAAAAGCGAGCCACATTAGAGCAAGTACTGCTGGGGTTCGTCGCACATAAGCGAGACCATCGATTACCTGACGAAATGGCTTTGGCCGAGTTGATGGCGTGTCGTCTGTCTCAATGTGCGCGACCCTGAGAGTTAAAACAAAGCTCGTAAAATACATTGCAGCCACAAAGGCATACGCAATGCCAAGCCCTAAAGAGGTTAGTAGCCCAGCTCCCGCGAGCGCACCTGTCATTCGCGCGGTATCCATGGTGGTGCGTGAGAGTCCCATAGCATTAGCCAGTTTATTGGCAGGCATGGTGTCCCCGATTAGTGCATTGCGCATGACCAAGTCGGAAGGCCTTATCAAACCCGCCACCGCAGCAATAATAAAAATTAATATTGGTTCCATGAGGCCAGAGAGATCTAGCGTCATGATTGTGACAGCAAGAACAGTGTAGAGTGCGCGAAGGGTCGATAAGGTTCGACGACGACCAATTCGATCTGCCAGCGCACCCATCGCCGGAGCAATCAAAGACCCTAAGTATTGAAGTCCAGCAAATAACGCCAAGGCAGTTACAGATTTAGTTTCAATCAATACAAACCAATTCAGGATCAAAACTTCCATCTCCAGAGCGAATGAAGACAGAAGATCAGCAGGCCATTGGAAGCGAAAACTTTTTACCGAAAAGGCAGAAAGAAAACCCCGCATGACCCTAAGCCGATGGCTTCAAAATTTGTGGAGAAGCTGCAAGCGGTTTGCTCGGCTTTGGCTCCAGGCGGTATATTTGTCGAAGATGCACTTCGTCTGGACCGTCAAAAATACGCAATGCTCTGGCCCAGGAGAAGGCATCGCGGATAGGAGTATCATCAGATCCCCCCATAGCACCAAAAATCTGCATGGCGCGATCAGCAATGCTTTGATAGGCATGCGCTACAGCAACTTTAATCATGGAAACGTGCTGGCGAGCTGACTTGAACCCCTCCTGATCAAGCATCCAAGCGCAAGACCAGGTTAGTAAGCGCGCCTGCTCGATCTCGATACGACTGCGAGCAATCATATGTTGGATTGAGTCATACTCAGAAATATTTTTTCCAAAAGCTGTTCGCTCACTTGCACGCATCTGCATTAGCTCAATTAAAGTTTCGCAGTGTCCGATTGCTCGCATGCAGTGGTGAACACGCGCAGGCCCAAGACGGGTCTGTCCCAAAATGAAGCCATCACCGCTCTCGCCTAATAAATTTTCAGCTGGCACCCGAACATCTTCGAATGCGATTTCCCACGCTGGTGCGCCAGGTTCAGAAAATCCCAAAAACGGCGTTGGACGAACAAAACGAACTCCTGGACTGTTGGCAGGGACAATAATAACGCTATGTCTACGGTCCGGCGCCGCATCATCATCAGAAACACCCATAACCAAGTGAAAAGAAGCCGCCTTTGCTCCTGAAATGTACCATTTCCGACCAGATACTATGAAGTCATTACCGTCTTGTTTGATTGTTGTTTGGATGTTTGTTGCGTCCGAGGATGCAACTGAGGGCTCTGTCATCGCAAAAGCAGATTGGACATCGCCGTTTAGGAGCGGATCAAGCCAAAGTTGACGCTGAGAAGATGTCACAGCATCAGCCATCATAATCATATTTGGCACATCAGGAGCATGACAATTAAATGCCTTGGGCGCTCCCATGAAACGGCCCATCATTTCTGCCAGCGGTGCAAATTCTGCGTTGGTCAACCGCTCTCCAGGAGCATCACTAGGAAGGTTTGGAATCGCTAAGTTCCATAAACCTTCATCTTTCGCCTTGTTCTGCACTTCTGCAATAAATTCTGGATATTGCCCCTCCAAAGCTGCCTCACGCCATGGCCGAGCACGCGGTAAAATCTCGCGATCTATGAAAGCTTCCAGTTGATCAACTAGCCCTTGGACTTTAGGCGAATGGGCGAAGTCCATTTGACGGCTCCGATAAAGATATAAATGGCAAAAATCAGTACGGATTGGAATTATCCTGGAGTAAAGATGGCAATTCCATCAGAATTAGTCTTTACGTGACCGTGAAGCCCTAAGGCATCAGATTTTTCCAAATCCAAAAGCAATCCTGGGTCATCAGGAGTGTTCGCAATAAAGCGTCGGCCATCCTCCAAACGACCAAATAAAATAGCAAAACTCGGACCCTCGCGGTCATGCATTACTGTGTAAGTCTCCACGGTTGCTTTGCCGACTGGCTTATCCGTTGTCTCAGGCCCTTTTTCAGCATCAATTTTAGCTTGATAAATAAGAGGGTCCTTGGGGTTAAAATTCTTCTCTGTTGGGGTTGTAGAGTAAATTCCAGCAGATTGCTTTGTCACATAATTACCGTTGGCTGTTACCATACCAAAACTGCCTGAGGAATTTCGGACCTTTACCATCATTTCTGCGATAGAGTGCGTGACATAGTTGTTTCCAGGTCCGCCAAAATAAGGAAGTCCACCTGTTACAGTGAGACCTCTAGGGTCATCCTCTGCAATACCCATTTCTGCACAAGCAATTTGCACTGCAGATGGAAAACAGGAGTAAAGATCAAGAAAATCTAGTTTTTCTTGCCCAAATCCTGCCATCTCAAATGTTTCCTCAGAAACCATGCGCATGGCAGGAGACGAGTAAAAATTAACTCGGTCACTAATATGCCAGTGGTCGTACGCATCTGCTGTCCCATGAAGGTAAACCCACCGGTCTTGAGGAATGCCTAACTCTTTTGCTTTTGCCACACTTGTTAAAATCACTGCAGCCGATTGATCAATAAATGCGTTCGCATTCATCAACTTGGTGTAAGGAAAACCGATGAAGGGATTTTTGGCTGATGGGGTTGCTATTTCTGTTGCGGTAAAACGATCACGACGATCTGCAAGTGGGTTTTGAGCGGCAACTGCAGAAAACCCCTCAAACAATTTTCCCATTTCCTTCAGGTGCTCAGATACAGAACGACCACGATTCCCTCGAATACCATTCTCAAATAGTGGATATGCATAAATAGCGCCTGCCATACGGTGCCTATCCTCTACGTCACTCCACCCTCGCTTCGCCACACCCCATTCTTCAGCTTTACCGCCAGCATCCTCATTCCAATCAAGATCGAGTGACAAACGTTGAGCAGCCTTTTGTGTGGCAAGCGCCTCCCCGCCCGCGACTAAAGCTGCTTCAACCTCTCCTCTTGTGACCATTTCAAACAGTCGATTTATGGACCATTGAGGCATGTTCCCACCCGCATGGGTGTATATCAGTCTTGAAGCCTGGTTTGCGTCTAGCCGAGCGGCTAAAGACTTCGGAGGGTTAACTGGTCCACCAAAAGGCGACTTAAAGCGCCAACTCGTGTCTGAAAACGATCGTAATAAAACGATGGTATCCAATGTTGATAGGAGTGATTGTCCTACTCCTGAATCCTCTGCCGCCTGCTTCGCTGCAGCAGCTATCAAGTCAATTGGCTTTAATGCCTTGAGCGGATCTGGCTCTCGTTGAGTTATCTGTCCTGCACCAACCAAAATAGGAATACGACTGTCGTCCATAAGCCAGGCTCCATCAAACCATCAACGGTAAAACATGCTTGCATAACCAAACAGGTAGTTGAAGAGCCCCTCAAACTGGCTACTGTTGCATCTATGATGTAATTTTAGGTTTAAACGATGGTTGAGATTAAAAACTTTGATGTGATGGTTGTCGGCGCTGGCTTTGGTGGCATGTACATGCTGCATAAACTTCGCCAACAAGGGCTCAAAGTACGTGTCCTCGAGGCGGGCGATGGTGTTGGTGGGACATGGTATTGGAATCGCTACCCTGGCGCACGTTGCGACGTTGAAAGCGTTCAATACTCACTTCAATTCGACGATGACCTTGAACAGGAATGGAATTGGTCAGAACGTTATGCTGCCCAACCTGAAATACTTCGATATGCCAATCATGTAGCCGACCGGTTTGATTTGCGCCGAGACATTCAATTCAATGCGCGTGTTTCCTCCGCAAAATATAACGAATCAGCCAAGACCTGGAGTCTAACCACGGAAGAAGGTGAGCAGTTTGAGGCTCCTTTCTGTGTGATGGCTTTGGGCTGTCTTTCTGCTCCAAACCACCCGCACTTTGATGGTGCAGAAAATTTTAAAGGCCCAATTTATCACACTGGAGAATGGCCTCACGAAGGCGTGAATTTCGAAGGAAAAAGGGTGGCTGTTATTGGAACCGGCTCATCGGCCATTCAATCAATCCCAATCATAGCCAAACAAGCAAAGAGCCTGACCGTATTTCAGCGAACGGCAAACTATGCAATTCCAGCAAATAATCACAATTTAGATGACGACTATATCGCTGAAATCAAAAAGACTTACAAACAGCTCCGCGCTTACGCAAAAACCATGCCGACGGGTGTAGCGTTTGATTTCCGGGACATTGCAGCGCTCGAGTCAACTGACGAAGAAAGACGTACCGAGTATCAGAAACGCTGGGATCGAGGTGGACTGTCTTTTCTCGGAGGTTTTAAGGACCTGCTGTTTGTTAAGGAAGCAAACGATACAGCTGCCGAATTCGTGCGAGAGAAAATCCGCAGCTTAGTGGATGATCCAAAGGTTGCGGACATGCTCTGCCCTGAAAATATCATTGGCTGCAAACGTCTATGCGTCGATATTGGATATTACCAAACGTATAACCTCCCCCACGTCAAACTTATTGATGTTTCTAAAAACCCAATCCAACGGATTACATCCAAGGGTGTGCTGGCACACGATATTGAAACAGAAGTTGATACTATCGTTTTTGCGACAGGTTTTGACGCGATGACGGGCGCTCTGAATAGGATAAACATTGAGGGACGGAATGGCCGACAACTGAGGGAAAAGTGGCATGGCGGAGCACGCAGCTATTTGGGACTAGCCATTGCAGGATTTCCGAACCTTTTTACGGTCACTGGCCCCGGAAGCCCTTCAGTTCTGACCAATATGCTTCCGTCAATTGAACAACATGTTGAATGGATAGACCGTTGTATTTCTGACCTAAGGAAAAGTGGAAAAACAGAAATTGAAGCGGAAGTAGTAGCGGAAAATAATTGGGTGGATCATGTAAATGAAACAGCAGAATTATCGCTACGCTCGGTGTGCTCGTCTTGGTATGTAGGTGCCAATGTTCCTGGCAAACCAAGGGTTTTCATGCCGTACATTGGAGGATTCCCCCGTTATGTAGCTAAGTGCGAGGACGTTGCGTCCAAGGAATATGATGGGTTTCAGCTTTCATGAGCACTGGAGTTGAGATTGCCAAAGTTGGGGCCACGCCAAAGCGCAAAGAAGACTATCGGTTTGTTACTGGGCAAGGCTGTTATCTTGACGACATGGTTTTTGAAAATGTTGCCCACGCTGTTTTTCTACGCAGTCCCCACGCAAGTGCAGAAATAAGAAAAATCGACTTTTCGGTTGCAAAAGCGGCACCTGGGGTCATCGCCGTATTGACTTCCAGTGATCTCGGCGCAGACGGTATCGGCAACCTCGATCCTTATGTGACAGCAAACACCATGACTGGCGAACCCTTTAACTGGGGACCACAACCACTTTTAGCAGATAACCATGTTCGCTACGTCGGTGAACCCGTGGTCATGGTTTTAGCCGAAACTAAGTTGGCCGCGCTCGATGCAGCAGAAATGATTGAAGTAGATTATTCAGAAAAAAAGGCTGTCGTGGATGGAAGAGCCGCTTTGGAAGTTGGCGCCCCACAGGTAGACCCCAGGGTTCCTGGAAACCTATGTATGGACTGGAAACATGGAGACAATGATGGCGTCTTTAAGTCCTTGTCCGTCGCCGAACATGTAGTCTCAATAGAACTTTTAAACCACCGGGTAATCACCCATCCCATTGAGCCAAGAGGAGGAGTGGCGGTCTATCACCCCGATACAGACCGCTTCACTTTCCACGTATCAAGCCAAAGCCTTCATAATAATCGGGACCATATTGCTAAGGCTCTTAAAATTAAACGCACCCAATCCAGGTGGCTCGCACCAGATGTAGGAGGAGGGTTTGGCTCAAAAAATTTTGGCTACCAAGAACAAGGACTACTGCTCTGGGCCGCAAAAAAATCTGGCCGGCCAGTAAAATGGATTGCCACTCGCTCGGAAGTTTTTCTTAGTGATCATCAGGTTCGTGACCACAGAGCAATGGCTCGACTTGGCCTTGATAAAGAAGGGCGTTTCATTGCCCTTGAAATTGAAAGCATTGCAAATCTTGGCGCTTATATTGCCGGTTCCGCTGCCGGCGTGCAGACAAACCAATACGCGCATCTTCCTGGGACCGTATACGATATTCCCAAGATCGCGATGCGAGCACGTTCCGTCCTCTCAAATACTACACCCATTGGGGTTATGCGAGGACCAGGCTTTGCAGAGATGGTTAACATCATGGAGCGCCTGGTCGATAAAGCAGCCTACTCTACTGGAATAGACAGGTTTGAACTTCGGCGCCGTAACCTCTTCAGCAAAACGCCCATGCGCAATGCTCTTGGTACTAGAGTAGATAGTGGTAACTTTCCAAAAGCATTCGAAGAAGTATTGCAGGTAATAGATGCGGATGGATTTTCCTCAAGACAGATAAACTCATCGAAGTTACGCGGCCTGGGGGTCGCGTGTCATATAAAAGCAAATGGTGGGTCACCAGATGAAAGCGCCTCGATACGCTTTCGAGCTGATGGTGGCGTTGATTTAGCTGTTGGCACGCAAACAATTGGACAAGGCCACGAGACAACATTTTCACAACTGTTGTCAGACAGACTTGGAATAGAAAATAACAAAATTCGCTTGATCCATGGCGATACTGACGCTGTACCAATCGGTGGTGGCCATGGCAGCAGCCGAGCTACTTATATGGCGGGCACAGCCATATGGCGGGCCGCCGAAGAAATTGTAGAACAGGCTACTCCGATAGCTGCAGAAATGCTGCAAGCTGGAACCGTCACCTTCAAGGATGGTTCTTTCAGAGCGGATGATCGCAGCGTTGATCTTATTGAGGTGGCCGCGGAAGCAGAGCTACGCGGCAATCCTCTGAATGCCTTTCACGCTTTTTCACGCGGGCAAATGGCATATCCAAACGGCGCCCAAGCCGCGGAGGTTGAAGTGGATCCAGAAACTGGCGAGGTTCACCTGGTGAATTATGCTTCCGTTGACGATTACGGGGTTATGGTGAACCCCATGATAGTTGAGGGGCAAGTCGCAGGCGCTATTGCTCAAGGAATGGGTCAGGCAGTGCTGGAAGGCACAATTTTTGATGCAAAGACTGGGCAACCTCTAACCGGAAGTTTCATGGACTATGCCATTCCTCGCGCCGACAATCTTCCATCCTTGAAACTTGGTTTCAGCATGACACGATGCACAACCAATCCCTTTGGTGTTAAAGGAGCCGGCGAGTCTGGAGCAATCGCAGCCTATCCTGCCATCACGCTTGCTATACTAAACGCTCTAAACCCCCTTGGGGTAAATGGCTGGGATGGGCCTGCAAAGCCCGAAACAATTTGGCGATCGATTCAAGATGCAAAGACCCTAAACGGAAGAACTTAAAATGACCGACCAAGATATTTTCGATTTCATTGTTGTTGGCGCAGGTTCGGCAGGTGCAGCGTTGGCCGCTCGACTCTCAGAAAACGGTCGATACCAGGTACTTTTACTTGAGGCAGGACCAGCAAAAAATTTTTGGTCTCAAATTCCCATTGGTTACGCAAAATTAATATCTAACCCTGTCGCCAACTGGCTTTACTCTTCGGAACCTGAAGAGGGCACCGGTAACAGAGCGCTCCCAGCTCCACGCGGCAAACTACTTGGGGGTTCATCGTCCATCAATGGACTTGTCTTCGTGCGAGGACAGGCGCGCGATTACGATCAATGGTCTCAATTAGGCTGCCGAGGCTGGTCTTATGCAGACGTCCTACCGGCTTTTAAAAAACTAGAAAACTACGAAGGTGGAGCTGACGAGTTTCGAGGTAACGATGGGCCTATACGTGTAACGCATCCAGACGAAAGAGGCGAACTTTACGATAGACTTATAAGGGCCGCTGCCGAAGTTGGGGTACCCAACCCCAAGGACTACAACGGCTTGGACCAACATGGAATTTCCATGAGCCAGGCAACCATTTCAAATGGCAAACGTATGAGCACAGCCGCCTGCTATCTTGAGCCAGCTAAAAATCGCAAAAATCTTCGCATAGAAACGGAAGCCCTTACAGAGCGTCTTATATTGGAGGGAAAGCGGGTAGTTGGTGTAGCCTACAACCAAAATGGCAAAACAAAAGAAGCTCGGGCTGGCCGCGAAGTTATTATATCGGCGGGTAGCTTTAACTCTCCCCAGATTTTAGAAGTTTCTGGTATTGGTCGCCCAGACAATCTTATGTCCGCAGGGGTTAAAGTTCAGCATGAATTGGCTGGGGTAGGTGAAAATCTACGTGACCACTATGCACCACGCACGCGTTGGGCTGTTGGCAAGCGTGGCGTAACCTATAATGATAAAGCGGGTGGCGTAGGTCTAATATGGCAAGCACTGCGCTACGGCCTGACGCGCAAGGGAATGATGGGAATACCAGCTGCGCCAATTCGAGCCTTTGTCAAATCTTCACCCCACCTAGATGCTCCCGACTGCCTGCTAGGATGGGTTCCTATGCTATACGAGCCTGGCTACAAACTCTCTAAACAGGCAGGCTTCACTTGTTACGCCCACGTTATGCGTCCAGAAAGCAAAGGCAGCGTCCATATCAAAGGCCCTAGCACAGCAACGCCTCCAGCTATCCGCTACAATTTTCTATCAGCCGCCCCAGACGTCGAGCTTACCATAGCGGCCATACGGATGGCTCGCTCCATTATGCGCGCACCGGCTATGGCTGATTTGGATTTGCATGAAATTGCTCCTGGTCAAATTGCAGAGACTGATGCCGAGATCGAGGCCTGGGCAAGAGCTGCAGGTGAGACCACATATCATCCAGTCGGCACCTGCAAAATGGGTCGAGATGATGATCCAATGGCGGTGCTAAATCCACGTCTTCAAGTGCGCGGATTGAATGGTCTCAGAGTGGCTGATGCCTCAATAATGCCAACACTGATCTCAGGGAATACAAATGCTCCCTCAATTATGATTGGAGAAAAAGCCGCTGAAATGGTGCTTGAAGACGCCGCCTGACTTAACTCAGCATTGGTGACAGTTACAAGCAACCTAGAAAAAGGAAGATTTTCAATGGACCGCATGCAGTTAAAAACAGAATTTCTCTGCAGATTAGCATTGAATGTCCACCTTCCTCTGACGGATGTTGGAGGAACACCACACGGTGACCGATTGGTCGCTCGCATTACAGGTGGAACTTTTTCTGGTCCGAAATTAAAAGGACATATCCACGATGGGGGTGGAGATTGGTTGCTCACCGGCACCGACGGAGTTTCTAAAATTGACGTTCGGATGACCTTAGAAACAGACGATGGTGCGCTTCTATACACAACTTACCATGGCTTTCGACATGGCCCTGAGGCAGTGATGGCAGATCTCTTAAAGGGCAAGAATGTCGATCCAAACCTTTACTATTTTCGCACATCACCAAGGTTTGAAACCGCCTCAAAAAAATACATGTGGCTTAATAGTATTCTTACGGTTGCTGTCGGCCGAAGGGATCCAGCGGGACCCGTCTATGACGTATATGAAATTCTCTAGTCCCTCTTAAATTTGTAATCGAAACGATCAGGTCCATCCATCGTAACAGTACCCACCGTTGGAGCGGGAAAGTGTATGGGCAAAAGAAGCACATCGGTTCCAGCCACCTCAGACAAAAATTTTCGACGAGAGCGAGCTGCCTCCTTTTGATCCCAGTCTGGATTTACTGACCAATCGGGCTCTCTGCACTGAATGGCATGGTGCATCATGTCCCCAGTAATAATCGCTGTTTCCCCTTTAGAATGAAGGTTAACGCAACAATGGCAGGGTGAATGACCTGGAGTTGGGGTAAGAGTTACCAAATCATCTAGTTTGTAGTCGTCGTCAACTAATAGAGCTTGTCCTGCCTCTACTATTGGTAAGCAATTATCTCGAAAAACTGTACCTGGAGGATTTGCGCCCTTTGCATGCTCAGCTTCCCAAATCGCATATTCACCCTTATGAAAAATGTATTTTGCATTAGGAAATGTGGGGACCCAACGACCATCCTTCAGGGTTGTATTCCATCCTGTATGATCAATGTGCAAGTGAGTACAAAAAACGTAGTCTACATCTTCAAATTTTACGCCAAGCGCAAATAACTCTTCCCGCCAACGTTCTTTGCCGGGAAAATCAAATGGTGCCGGATGGCCTTTATGCTCACCAGTACACGTATCAACCAAAATAGTGAGATTTGGTGTTCGGATAACAAAGGTCTGGTAAGTCATCACCAACTTCCCAGTGGTGGGGTCAAACACCTCTGGCTCCATTTTTGGAACATGTGCTTGAAAAGTTGCTTCATCGAAGTCTGGAAAGAAGTCCTCAGGTTTGCGCCATGGCCCATCTCTCTCAATAACAGCATCAATAGTTATGTCACCGATCTTGATTTGCCTCATGAACATCCTCCCAGAAAAGGTTTAAGCTCAGATTAATCCCTGGTTGACTCTACCGCCAGATATCGGACCCTCATTATTGAAAAAAATGGAACCCTAAAAATGCTAACACCGTTCGAAGAAGTTATGTCGATCCGATCCCTCACTTCTCCAGAGCCTGAGGAAGTAGAGATAATAGGTAGTGAACCAATCCTTTCCACCAAATTTCGTATAGGGACAACCGCTGCAGCCGTTCTGGCAGGAATTGGTGTTGCAACTAACGATATTTGGGAGATGAAAACCGGCAGACGCCAAAAGGTGAAGATCAATATGCGTCACACGGCAGCCGCCCTTCGAAGCTCAAATTATTTGCAGCGTCCGGACGGGAGTGGAGGCTGGGAAAATTGTGTAAATCGTGCCCATGAGGACATGATCGCAATAACTCAACCTTGGCCAACAAAAGATGGACGGTGGTTTTTACCTCACTTTGGCTTACCTCACCTTCAAAAACGGGTTCTTAACTTGCTCGGCGCGGAGCCCAATCCCAAAAGTGTTGCAGCTGCTGTTTCCCGTCACGATGCGATCGAACTTGAACAGGCAATCGACGAAATTCGTGCATGCGGAGCTATGGTGCGAAGTAACGAAGAGTGGCTAGCAACTGAACATGGCAAAGTGTTAGCGGGAAAGCCGATAGTTGAAATTATAAAAATTGGCGACAGTGAACCTGAACCGTTACCCGATGGACCACGTCCATTATCAGGAATTCGAGCACTGGATTTAACAAGAATTCTAGCTGGACCAATTTCTGCCCGCTCACTTGCTGAACATGGTGCCGATGTCCTCATGGTAACCGCTCCCCATCTACCCCAAATTGCCGAACATGTGATTGACACAAGCCATGGGAAACGCAGTTGTTTTTTGGATCTCCGAGACGACAAAGATGCTGAGAAACTTAAATTTCTGGCAAGTAATGCTGATATCTTTACCCAAGGATACCGCCCCGGCATTATTGCCAGCCATGGCTTTGCACCAGATGACCTGGCAACGATCCGCCCAGGCATAATTTATGTGTCAATAAGCTGTTTTGGTGCCGACGGTCCTTTCAGCCACAGAGCAGGCTGGGAACAAGTCGCCCAGACAGTAACGGGTATTGCTCAAGAAGGCTCTCCCGAACGTCCAAAACTACTCCCTGCAGCCGCCAATGATTACACCACCGGATATCTTGCAGCGTACGGTGTTCTTTTAGCTTTAGCACGCCGCGCCAAAGACGGTGGCAGCTACCACGTCCGCGTCTCGCTATGCCAATCTGGGATGTTCATTTATCGTCAAGGAAACGTAAAATTCTCGGAACCAAATTATGACTTTCCAACCTCAGAACTAGATAATTATAGATGCGAAAGTAAGCTAGCAGCAGGTCCTATTCGCCATTTGGCACCTGTGTTGCAAATGTCAGAGACGCAGCCTTTTTGGGAACTTCCTTCCCCAACCCTTGGAGGCAATTCCGCCGAATGGCAAACTAGATAAAGGGTTGGATGAACGACGTGAGCATTGACAGCAAATTTATTTGCTTAAAATAAAATTTGGGTAATCTTTTTATGAAATAGGTTGGTTTAACGCTCAATTTCTCAATCGAACTAAGTTGAGGTATCTAAACATCAATCTGCAAGGATAAAGGAATTCAAGGAACATGCCTGAAACATCTGAGGCCCAATTCGATGCTATTGTCATTGGAGCTGGATTTGCTGGGATGTATCAGCTCCACCTTCTAAGAGACAAACTTGGCCTAAAGGTTCGAGTTCTTGAACAAGGCAGCGGTGTGGGTGGAACATGGTACTGGAACCGTTATCCAGGAGCTCGCTGCGATACGGAAAGCCATGCTTACTGCTACACATTTTCTGAGTCACTTTACTGCAGTTGGGATTGGTCAGAGCGTTACCCCGAGCAACCAGAAATTATGCGGTATTTAAATTTTGCCGCAGATCAACTGGATCTGAAGAAAGATATTCAATTTGATACCAGAGTTTCTGGAGCCTCCTGGGATGAAGATGTCCGTTGTTGGAGGATAATGACTGAAAACCACGGCGAATATACTGCTCGGTTTTTGATCACAGCAGTTGGCTGCCTTTCAGCTGCTAATATTCCAAACTTCAAGGGCCTTGATAGCTTTAAAGGTCAATGGATACACACAGGATCGTGGCCTCAAGATGGAGTAGATTTCTCTGGAAAACGTGTCGGTTTAATTGGCACTGGCTCAACTGGCGTTCAGGCAACTCCTGTTATTGCTAAAGAAGCGGATCATCTCACTGTATTCCAACGAACACCAAACTATTCGGTCCCTGCACGCAACGCGCCTCTAACCGAAGACTTCAAACGCTCGGTCCACAAAAATTTTGAAGAGATCGCACGCAATATGAAAGCAACAACCAATGGTCATCCTTGGGGCGTTGAAAATCGTCGAGCAGTTGAGACCTCTGCTGACGAACAAGAAAGGTTGCTCGAGGCAGCATGGCAAGTAGGGGGAATGCAGTTCAGGGCAGTATTCAATGATATCATGGTAGATGAAGCTGCTAATAAGGTAATGGCGGACTTCGTAACAAGAAAAATTCGTGAAACGGTAAAAGACCCGATAACAGCAGAAAAACTAACCGCTTTTGACCATCATTATTCTACAAAGCGTCCAATCATCGATAGCCACTATTTTGAAACATACAATCGTGAAAATGTATCTCTTGTAGATGTTAAAGAAGCACCAATTGAAGAGATCACACCTCGTGGTCTGCGGACGTCTGATGGCACTGAGTACGATCTAGACATTATTGTGTTTGCTACTGGTTATGACGGAGTGACCGGTCCTTTAACTAGGCTTAATCTTATTGGCCGCGATGGTCTTTCTCTTGGGGATGTTTGGCAAGAAGGTCCAAAAACTTATCTCGGCTTGCAAGTCGAGGGGTTCCCTAACTTGTTCACAATTACTGGGCCACAAAGCCCTTCTGTATTAACGAACATGCCAGTTGCAATTGAACAACATGCTGAGTGGATAGCCAATGCTATTACTCACATTGACCAAATTGGCGCAAGTTGTATGGAACCCACTTCTACAGCGGTGAATGAATGGGAAACCCAAGTTCAGAAAGCTGCTCAAGCCACCTTACTGATTACGGCAAAATCTTCATGGTATCTTGGCGCAAATGTTCCAGGAAAACCTCGTGTCTTCTTACCCTATGCTGGAGGAATGGCCCGCTACCGAGATATTTGTGAAGACGTAGTTGAACAAAATTATAAGGGTTTTAAGGTAGCCTAAAGTCGAAGCAGTGATGAACCTAAGTCGCTGCCAAACTGTGATCTACAGAGTTTAAAACTGACGCCACATGTTAAGAGATTGGCCCCAGCTTCATAAAGAGAGCTAGAGCTGCCAGCGCTCAGGTATGACTTTGAAGCCACTACGATCACGCACAACATAACTGCAGGCGGGGAAGTGAAGGTGCATACCAGCTACTAATAGCCGATCACTTGCCACCATATCACATACACGCTGGCGAGTAGCTCCTGCCTGAGCAGGGTCACTGTCCATAGCCATGGTGACATGAGGCATCGGGGCCTGGATATCAGGGACATGCATAATGTCACCCCAAATCAAAAGCTGCTCATTACCTGATTGAACATTAAACATGCTATGGCCTGGCGTATGTCCATGAGCAGCCATTGCGATCACACCAGGGAACACTTCGTCACCATCGGCAAACATGCGCATTTGTTTTTTATAAGGTGCAACCTGCTCTCGGGTAGCCTGAAAGAAAAGTTGTTTTTCTCGTTCGGTGCCCCGGGCCATAGCTGCATCATCCTCCCAATGCTTCAGCTCGTTCTCGTGAAAAACAAGCTCGGCATTTGGAAAAAAAGGCGTCCAGCTATTTCTATCGCTCAGACCAGCTGAGTGATCAGGATGCATGTGAGTAAGTAGAATAGTATCTATGTCCGTTGTCTTGATACCAGCCGCCTGGAGGTTTTGCATCATCCAACCACCTGTGTCTGCCATATAGGTGCCACACCCAGTGTCAACCAAAGCAAGCTTACCTTGGGAATGGATTAAAAAGGTATTCACTGAAGTCTTACGACCTTTTGCAGGACCAAAGGCATCAACAATCATTCGTTGGGCATCTTCTTCAGCAATATTATGCAGAACGTCCAACGTTCCCATTAAGTATCCATCGGAAACTACCGTTACAGTTATGTCTCCAACCTGTCGGTGATAAATGCCAGGTATTTGGCCTGCTGGGGGCGTAACCATGCCAATAGCTTCCTTCAAATAAGCGGATATATAGTCACATCATGCTGCCATGGTGAGCTTTTAGTAACAATGAAAAACTAAGATTCATTAAGAAATATCGGGAAGATAGAAAATACCTAAAACGGCACCTCTCCCCTAACTAATACACGATGCATCACACGGCCAATTTTCAAATCGTAATCAGCGTGCGCCCGATGAGAAACCCCACGATTGTCCCAGATTATTAAATCTCCAGGAAGCCAGCGGTGCCGGTAGATGACTTCCGAAACTATAGTTCTGTCGAGCAACTGATCTACAAAAATGCGGCTAGCTTCAGGTGTCATGCCTTCGATACATTCTGTTTTACCAGGGTGTAAATAGATGCCTTGCCTTCCCGTATCAGGATGAGTGCGGATCAGCGGATGACTTTGTCTTTCACCAAATCGGCTTCGGTCTTCATCGCTAACATACGAATGATCTTCAATTTTGTTCAAAGTGCGCAGATTTACTAACTCTTTGCGCTCGTCCTCTGACAAAAGGCCATAAGCTCTTTGCATATTTGCAAAACTAGTATCACCACCAGTTTCTGGAAGGTTAACGGCATAAAGCACCGTAAACTTCGGCGGCATGGCATGGTTGGTATGATCGGTATGCCAGGCTCTTGAACCAACGGGCATAGATTTTCCATCTGGCCCAGGCTGTACATTCCTACTATCTAAAACTGCTATATCCGGATGCTCAGGCATTAGCATTTCAGTTAGGTGCTGAGGCATGATTTCGCCAAACATTCGAACAGCAGCAACGAGTTGATCTGGGTTTAGATTTTGGTTCCTCACGACCAATACTAGGTGCTCTGCCAACTCTGATTTAAGCGTTTGAAGTTCACTGTCTAAAACAGGGTTTCTGAAATCAATGCCAAAAACCTCCGCACCTAAGGCATCACTGATTGGTCTAATTTTCAAAGACATTTCCTAGCACTCCACTTGAAGAACTCATCTGAAATTCAGACATCAAATCAGGCTGCATCAGCTAAGATCATTTCAGAAGCTTTCTCACCAATCATAATTGAAGGCGCATTAGTATTCCCAGAAGACAAAGTAGGCATGATTGAGGCATCTGCTACCCTCAAACCGGTTAAGCCATGCACTCGCAGCCGCTCGTCGACCACCGCCAACGGATCAGAACCCATCTTACAAGTACCGACTGGGTGATATGTCGTTTCGGCCGTTTGCTTAACCCAAGCCATAAGTTCATCATCATCTTGTAAACCAGGATTGGGAAATATCTCTTCAACCTGGAGATGCTGCATAGCGGGCATACCCATTATCTCTCTGGTCATCCGGATACCATGCAAAGTAATTTCCGCATCTGGCGGCGATGAAAGAAAGTTGAAATTAATTTCCGGCTGAACATATGGATCATCACTTCCGATATGAATACTTCCTGTACTTTCAGACCGAAGCGGATGAGTAAAAGTCGTAATGCCAGACTCTTCGTCAATCCTATAACCTGGAGCCACCAGAAGCGGAAACCAACCAATGCAAGCATCTGGTGACTCTAAGCCTCCTCTGGTTCTGAAAAATGCTCGTACAGGCGCTGCTGGCAAGCCTAATAAGCCAGTGCGTTTAAAGAAAAATTTAAAAGCTTCTCGAACAATGCCAAGACCGCGAGCTTTATCATTATAAGTGAAGCCTCGAGCCCCAATTCGCCAACGCATCCGGGGAGCGTAATGATCTCGCAAATTTTCTCCTACACCTGCCAGGTCATGTACTACATCGATTCCAAGGTTTCGTAGACGGGAAGATTGACCAATACCTGAGAGTTCAAGCAATTGCGGTGATTTTACAGAGCCTGCAGACACTATCACCTCTCGGCCGGCTCGCGCCTTATGAACAGTTCCCCTTCTGGAATAAGAAACACCAACGCATCGACTACCCTCAAAAAGCAAACAATCGGCTAGGGCTTCAGATATAATTTTAAGGTTGCTTCGAGTCTTGGCAGGTTCAAGATAACAATGGGCAGTACTTTGACGGCGCCCCCTAGATATTGTTGTCTGACTTATTGAGACCCCTTCTTGACTAGCTCCATTATAATCTGAATTGAAAGGTAAGCCGGCTTGCTGGCTAGCATCTAAGATTGCCTGATAAAGAGGCTCAACCTCAGGTATCTCCGTAACCCTAAGAGGTCCTGAGCGACCGCGATACTCCTCGTCACCTCCATCAAACTGCTCCATCTTTTGGAAGAACGGAAGCACCTCACGATAGCTCCAGCCTCGGTTCCCAAGTTGGGCCCAGGTGTCATAATCTAGCGACTGGCCTCTGACAAAAATCATGCCATTTATTGCACTTGAACCTCCCAAGAGTTTGCCACGAGGAACAGGCATACGGCGTCCGTTAGTATTCTCTTCTGGCTCGGCGCTGTAGCACCAATTTGCATCTGGGTTTTCTATTAATCTACCAAAACCGATTGGAATGCGCGTCCAGATGTTGTTTGGCTTTCCCGCTTCGAGCAGTAAAACTCTTGTCCTTTCATCTGCACTAAGCCGGTTGGCAAGCACAGCACCCGCTGAACCTGCCCCAATAATAATGTAATCAAAGACCTCTTCTATTGTTTCCATCTTGATCTAATTGCCTCCCTCGACTTGGAGGAAGCGTAGCCAAACGAAAGAGCATAGCAATCCTTTTAGCCACTTTGAGCTAACTTTTATCCTTAGATGATGGTGGTATTGATCCCGCCAATCGGTAACGGAAACGAACAAATGCAAGAGCAGCAAGACCAAAAAGAGATGTCATGCACAGCGCTATTGGCGCGCTCAATTGCTCAGCAACCCATCCAATGCAAAAAAAGCCGATTGGGGCGGTACCAATACATAAAGTAAGCACACCAAGAACACGGCTTCTGAAAGCCGGAGGTGCTGCTAAATAAGAAAGAGTGCTTTGCATTGCTGAGAAACAAGCTCCAGCAATGCCAATCCCAACTAAAACTGCACCACACGCAATAAACGGAAGACTGATGTTGGAAATATTAATTGCTAGTCCTGCTAAAACACCCACAAGGGCCAAATACACTGCAACGCCACGAAAATAGATTTTAAAGTGAATTTCAGGCCGCGCTATCAATGCAACCATAATAGCTCCAATAAAAGCACCAAGCCCCTCCAAACTCGACAACACCCCAACCCAGAAAGGGTCAAGTTTTAGTTGCCGAGCACCCAAAACAGGAATCATGGACGTAAAGGCAAAACCAAAAATATTAAAAACTATGGTTACCGATAGCACGAGCTTGAGCCATACATCGCCAGATACTAGACGAACGCCGCCTGCGAGATCATTGAACAGAGATGTAGTAGATTTAGAAAGGACTTTAATTTGGGGTAACTGCACTGATGCTACTAACAGCAGAACTATGGTGTAACAAACAAAGCTGAACACAAAGACACCCGCTATTCCCATTAACTGTAACGTCAGTCCACCGAGAAGCGGCCCAAGCATTCGAGTAGCATTACCAGTTGCAGCGTCTAGGCTCATTGCTGGCGCAAGTGCATTTCCAGATAAATCTCCTATCAGCCGACGTCGTATCGGCATATCGGTAGCCCAGAAAACCCCCGCCAGAAGAGACGCTATGGCAATATGGCCAAATACTAATTCCCCCACATGCGCCACATACGCCATTATTAATGATACGGAGCAAACGAGCGCGGTTGTTGCAATAAATAAATGCTTCCGGTCTGTTCTATCGGCAACTACGCCCCACAACGGGCCAGTTAATGCCATCGGTGCCATGAACAAGAGAGGCACCATAGATACTAAAAAAGGCGATGCTGTAATATCGAGAGTGTAAACGCTCAACGCCAAAAGCTGCAGCCACCTAATTACTCCGATTAGGGTGCCTGCCATCCAAAACGCTAGAAAGCCCTTGTCGAAAAGAAGAGACTTTATACCCTGTGGAACTTCGGGCTGATGTTCTACATTTGCGGAATTCAAGATGTAATCCGTACTAAATGGTTAAAGTCGACTTGTGCAAAAAACAATTTCTTGAAGAGGCGGATGAATACCGCCAAACCGGATTCTCAAAAAAGAGGTTTTCACAAATCCATATCACATCAAATGAAATATAGACGAACACTTAAAATCTTACGAAATTTCTCCTGCTTCCATTTTCCTAAAAATTCTTAGCTTTTTGAGTCATTATACTTTCCATTCGGGAAAGGTACTTCCTCGATATAACTTTAAATAGGTCTTAAGACTGGTATCAGTGAGGGCGGGCGCATGGCGACTAAAACGCACCAATCAAGTGAAGCTATGATTGACCAAACACGAGATGGAATTCCAATTCTCGACATATCAGCATACCTCGCGAGCAAGCCCGGCGCCTTAGAAGCTTTAGCTGAAGGTATTAGAAGCGCGCTAACTAATATTGGTTTCTTTTATATCGCAGAGCACCCTATTCCATCTGATTTACTTGAGCGAATGTTTGAGGAAACAAAACGCTTCCATGCGCTTCCCCTCGAAAGAAAAATGAAGATCCATCTTAATCGTTCTAACAACGGATATATGCCGCTGAAAGGGCACGCCCAACGACACTCCGTTCTCAACAAAAATCCGAAACCGAATGAAAATGAGTCATTTTTTGCGCGCCGCGAGAGGGACCCCGAAGATCCAGATGTTAAAGCTGGTAAAGATCTTCGCGATCCAAATCAGTGGCCAGAAAATCTTCCTGGATTCAAATCGACAGTGCAAAAGTATATGACGACCATGGAGGCTTTCAGCCTCCAGTTGCTACCTGCTTATGCTGTCGCGTTTGGTATGGAGCCCAACTACTTTGAGCCTTATTTCAAGGAAAGCGAAACGATAGTCAGGATGATCCACTATCCAACTGCGTCAAAAACCGATTATGCAGAAAACATATTTGGCACAGCACCTCATACAGATCGGAATTTTTCCACGTTTCTCGCCCAGGCGAACGTTCCAGGTTTGCAAATCCGAACCCCTAAGGGGGAGTGGCTCCCCGCACCGATCATTTCGGGGACTTTTCTAGTGAATTCAGGGGATACTCTGCGGCGGTGGACTAACGATAGATTTCTCTCAACGGCGCATCGTGTTTTTAATAACTCCGGTGAGGATCGATATTCTATTCCATTCTTCCTCGCTCCAAATTTAACCGCAAAAATTGCGCCATTGGCTAGCTGCGTTGATGCTTTGCACCCTGCGAAGTATCCTGATGTGATCTACGAGGACATGCAGATTGAGTTTCTAAACAAAAACTATTTCAACAGGCAGAAGCAAACCTGAATATGGAGAGTTCAGTCATCAATTTGTTGATGATTTATGCTTAAGGAGGCCTTGATGAGATTAGCTTTAATACTTACGCATCTTGTTGCTTTTTTCTTGGTTTCGATACCTGCACATGCGGAAAAAGTTGGCTCTGTCAGGCTTGTTGAAATCTATGGCTATGGGACACTAGTAGGCGAAAAGCGCCAACCTCTCTTCGCACGCGACGATGTAATCTTAAACATGGAAATCGAAAGCGTTGAGGACGGCCGCATCGACGTAAGGTTTAAAGACAACACTCGACTAATTGTGGGATCTCTTGGCAAAGTTAAAATTGATAATTTTGCGTTTAACCCAAAATCCAGCACAGGTGATTTATCACTAAATATTGCAACTGGTCTGATGCGCTTTGTGACAGGCAAAATGGCAAGCAAAAGTTATATAGTTCGCACACCTTCTGCCGTACTTGGAGTTCGCGGAACAGATTTTATCGTGTCCATAGATGCAAGTGGAGGTACTTTAGTTTCGGTATTGGAGGGAATAGTGGAGGTAACACCCATAAATGGTTCACCATCTTTAGTCAGCGCTGGCTCTACAGCTGAAACTGATGGCGGACAAATATCCATATCGCCAACTAAAGGTTTGCCAGAAATTTCGGAGACCACATTCGGGGTCAGCTCTGAGTCCAATGATAATGGCGGCGGAAATGACAGCGGTGGTGGCGGAGGAGATGGCGGCGGTTATTGAGTTTCTCTTGGCCGTTTAATTAGCTTGGCGCTCGAATTTTTTGCCTTCTCAAGAAGTGCTTTTGCGCAAATTTCTACCCCTAAATCAGGAACATTTATCCAAATTTTGGATATTAACCCGTCATCTAGCTCTAGTCTTAATTCGGTTAGCGATGTGGAATAGAGGTTTTAGATGTTGTTACTTCGTGATATGAAAAGTGTCTCTTTAACCAAATCAATATCTACGAATTTTACTTCTAAAAAATAACTAAAGCCCGCCAAGAGGCGGGCTTTAGCGTTTCAGGTTTTAAAACTTCTAGTCCCCACTATTCCTGCATTGATGGATCGACCCAACCAATATTACCATCTTCTCTTCGATAAACCGCATTCAGCTGGCCGTTTGCCGCGTTACGGAAAAAGAGGTTTGTCCGTCCCGAAATATTTATGCGGTTCACAGCCATTGAAACCGTCAGTTCCGGAATAGTCATCGTTGTTTCGGCAACAATTACTGGCTCACTTCCAGCCCCATAAGCCGCTTCTTCTCTATTGTCCTGCTCTCTTTCAGCAGAATTGGTTGTTAGAGATATGATGGGTGATGGAGAATGATGATTAGTTGATACAAGTTTCCGCTTATATCGGCGAAGCTGCTTAGCCATTCGCTCCAAAGCTGCATCAAAGGCTGAGTGAGCATCAACCGCTGAGCCTGAACTTTCTATAGTCGTGCCACGAGCAATATGAGCCCGTAAACTGGCAAAAAAGTGTCTTTGCTGTCGCTTGAGTGTCGCTTGGCCTTCAATTGCATTTTCAAAATAACGGCCAACTTTTTCGACGAATTCACTCTCTATGCGAGAGGTTAATGTTTTTCCAACATCCATACCATGACCTGTTACAACGATTTCCATTTACTAGGCTCCTTTGTAATTACGGTTTTTGGAAACAGTAGCGTACCTCCAATGAGGACGCCTTGGTCAAGGAAAACAGAAAAAAATTGGTTGAGTAAATCTGCAACACAATGATTTTATTTGTTTAATTACTGAGTTTTTTAATTTTGATTATCTATTCATTCCTGATTGCCAATTAAAATTGGTCCATGACTAAATTAAAGACAGTAAAACAGTGGTTTATAGAAGGTTTAAAGCACCTCTGATCGCAATCCTTTGCAACTGTGCAATGCAGACAAAAAAATATGTTTAAATGAATATTTTTTAAGATTTCTGAAAGGATCTCGCCATTTTAGTTCGTATAAATT
>VMCJ01000082.1 GCA_008081395.1 Rhodospirillales bacterium
CTTTGTAAATACAAAATGCGTGGATACCGTCATGATGATCATGATCATGATCATGATCATGGTGGTCGTGGTCGTGGTCGTGATGATGTCCATGCTCTGCCTCATTTTCATCACTATAAGCCTCTTCGTTTAGCCACCTTTGAACGTCTGCCGTTTTAGTCATTGGATCATAAAGCCCCGCTCCAAAGAGACGTCCTGGCTCAATTTCGCCATTAATAACTTTAAATCTATCAGCTCCAGGATTTATCTGATCAAGGCGTTCATCAAGTTTTGAAATAGAGGATGCGTCAGCGATATCTGTTTTTGTGATTAGAAGACGATCAGCAACTGCTGCCTGTCGGACGCTTTCTTCATGAGCATCGAGCGTGCCTCCACCGTTAGCTCCATCGACGGTCGCAACAACGCTATCCAGATGAAAGCATCGTCCAACAAGAGGATCGGCAATAAGCGTATGAACAATTGGTGCTGGATCGGCCAGTCCGGTTGTTTCTATTACAACTCTATCAAACTCAATTGTCTCGCCCCTAGCGCGACGACCAAAGAGATCATGTAAGGTTTCTACTAGGTCCGTCCGAAGTGTGCAGCAAAGGCACCCCGACTCCATCAAAATTGGTTCTTCTTCAGACTTCTCTACTAGTTCATGATCGAGACCTACCTCACCAAACTCATTGATGATCACGGCGGCTTTATCCATTCCTGGATGGCGCAGAAGTTTTGATAGCAGAGTGGTTTTTCCGGAACCTAAGAACCCTGTAATTACGGTAATTGGTATGGTCTGTTCTGTTTCCGACATGAGAAATTTCCGCTGCTATAAAATTGCCTGAAAAGATGGATTAGTTGAAGTTTTTTTAGTGCTTTAACTCGTTTGAATTGGGACCTTGTTGCAGGTTTAGGCGTTTCCAGAGGATTAAGGTTCTGGGCGCTTGGCCACAACATAGTTTAGCCTCGCAGTCATGACTTTGTCGTTGTTTTGATTAAAGACCTCATAATCGACGACCACATGGCCAGAAGTTCGAGCGGGTTTAGTGTTATGAATGCTAAACCGCACCATAATAGTGTCTCCCGCTGTAACAGGTTTATGCCAACGGAGTTCATCCAGCCCGCGGCCGCCCCGATTGTGACCAAACACTCCTGATTGAAAGGCCAGCCTGAAAGCAATTAGTTGAGTGTGAAAGCCACTTGCAATGATACTGCCATAGATTGATGCCCTCGCGTATTCCTGGTCTAAGTGGAATGGTTGGGGGTCCCACATTAATGCAAAATCGGCAATAGACCCTTCGGTAAATGTGTACCTTGCAGTCTCAAAGGTCTGGCCTACTTCAAAGTCTTCAAACCAGTGGGGCGCGTAGCGCGTCATGTTTCAGCTAGAGCCTCAGCGATGGCGTCACCAACAGTAACGGTACCCGCATTGCCGCCCATATCTTTTGTTCGTGGCCCGCCTTCTGTCAGCACAATTTCAATCGCTTTTTCAATTGCACGAGCAGCATCTGGGTGCCCCAGGTGTTCCATCATCATTGCTCCAGACCATATTTGGCCAATCGGATTTGCTATGCCTTGTCCTGCAATATCTGGGGCAGAACCATGAACGGGCTCGAACATAGAGGGGTGATTGCGTTCAGGATTAATGTTTGATGAGGGAGCTATGCCGATTGAACCAGCTACGGCTGGGCCAAGATCGGAGAGAATGTCGCCAAAAAGGTTTGAACCCACCACCACGTCAAACCAATCAGGGTGTTGCACAAAGTGTGCTGTCAAAATGTCAATGTGGTACTTATCAGTCTCAATTTCGGGGTATTCCTCCGCAATAGCAGCAAAGCGTTCATCCCAGTAGGGCATAGTATGAATAATGCCATTAGATTTGGTGGCGCTTGTGACTTTCTTTCGACCTTCACGACGTGCAAGCTCGAAAGCATAACGAATAATCCTGTCACATCCCCTTCGGGTAAACACGGCTTCCTGCATGGCTAGCTCGTGTTCCGTTCCGGTGTAAAGGCGTCCGCCAATTTCAGAATATTCGCCTTCACAATTTTCTCGTACCACGAAAAAATCGATATCCTCTGGTCCCCTGTTTGCTAAAGGCGTTGTTGTGCCAGGAAACATGCGGCACGGCCGGAGGTTCGCATATTGCTCAAATTCTCGCCTGATAGGGATTAGCATATCCCATAAAGACACGTGGTCGGGCACAGTAGGCCAACCAACAGCGCCTAAGAAAATTGCATCTGTTGGCCTAATCATCTCTATCCCGTCCTCGGGCATCAGTCGGCCGGTTGCTGCGAAATTTTCACATGACCAATCATATTCATCAAATTTAAAATCAATATTAAATTTTCGGCCTGCAGCCTCTAGAACCTTAATGCCTTCAGGTACAACTTCTTTACCTATTCCGTCTCCAGGCAACACAGCAATACGAAGCTTGGGCATAAAAAACTCCTACAAGATTAATTGATGCTGACCATGTTTCAGGGCAGAGAAATTTGTATTTCAGAGCCGCTTGGGGTTTTCGCCCAGGTTGTATCTGATTCAGTCTGATCATCCCAACGCAGCATGAGCATTTCAGCTGGGGTGTCGAAGCAAGCAAAAGGGTGATGCCAAACATTGGGGCGATAGCAAATACCCAAATTTTCATCCATCACAAATGCACGTAGTTGGCTGAAGTCAGGGCCACCTTCGGTAGTATTTGGCGCTATTGCTACAAGCCAGCGGCTAACAACAATTGGCGCGAATGCTTGAGCAGAGTGGTCATGACGCTCCAACGCTGCAACTCTGATTGCCGAGGTTTGAGGTTTTGACCTGCTAATAGATACGTTCAGTCGTGCATGGCTTCGCCCGTTGGTCAATTGGGCGGCAAAGTCATGTCTATCCCCCTGAAGGTCGCGTAAAGCAAAGCATTCACCGTATGGGGCAAACGCCTCGATGTCGAACGGTTCGGGTCGGATCAGCATCAGTGGTGCACAAAAATAGGAACGTTGGCTTCGCGAATGAGTTCTCTAGTAGTCGAGCCCATTAAGGCCCGTCGAACGAAACCTTCATGGCCTAGCGCTCCCATAACCAGCCTTCCGGCATTAAGTCCGGCTACTGCTCCCAATATAGCGGAAGAATTTGAGCCGCTGTGCGCAAGTCCGTTTGCTTCTGCTTTAATCCCATAACTTCGGAAAAGTGCCACTGCTCGTTCTGCCATGCCTTGGGCTTTGCCAGGGTCTTCATCAATAGATACCACATGGACTTCCCGCCCTTCAGCCAGGCCCAGTAATACAAACATGTGCATTGCTCGAGAAGCGGTAACACTTCCATCGAATGCGACTACTACTTTGTCCGCGTCAGCTCCTAAAGCCATGTCCTCAGGCGCAATCATGAGAGGTCTAGGAGTATCTTTCAGCAGCTTTTCAACAGTTTCTCCAATTTCATGTTCCTCACCGCCATGAAAATTGGTTTGCCGGCCTAATATGATCATATCATGGCGATCAGCTTCCTGGTCGATCTGCTCAACAGGATCTCCTTCAGCACCGATTGCACTGCAATTCACTTTTGCGGCGCTGCACTTTTCATGAAACGATGCAATCCGATCGCGAATAGTATCACGACCTTGTTCTAAAAGAGCTTCGTTTCTGTGAGCTTGGAATGTTCCGCCGCCGATTGGTGTGGCTCGAGGCGCCGTGATCCAAGGCACATCTAATACTCCTAAGCCAATTAGCTCTGCACCAGTTCTTTTACCCACTTCTATCGCTAGGTCTTGGGCATTCGCGCTTGAGTTGGAGCCGTCCAACGCAACAACGATACTTTTTAACATTATTCGATCCCCTTGGCGGTCGAGTTAGGTATTCAATGCCGGTTAGCTGAGCTGACCAAAACGTGCGAGATGAAAATCACTATCACCAAAGCTACGGTCAATCATTGTAAGGCGTTTAAAGTAATGTCCAGCAGCATATTCATCAGTCATTCCTATGCCGCCGTGGAGCTGGATTGCTTGTTGGCCAACAAAGCGACACGACTTGGCAATTTGGACCTTGCAGGCACTCGCGGCTTTTCGGCGTTCGTTTTCATCTTCATCGGAGACGCGCATTGCTGCCATCATTGCCATCGACTTTGCTTCTTCATGAGCAATGAACATGTCAACCATTCGATGCTGCAGAACCTGAAACTTGCCAATTGGTTGTCCAAATTGTTCGCGTGTTTTGATGTAATCCAACGTCATATCATTTAGGGCACTCATGGCGCCCGTCGCTTCTGCCGCTGTTGCTGCGATAGCGTGGTCGATTACCTTATCTAAAATGCTAAACCCGTGATCCTTTGCACCAACCATTGAGCTACCTGAAACTTTGACGCTACTTAGAGTTACTTCTCCAGCACGAAGCCCATCAACAGTTGGATAACTTCTAACTGAGACCCCTTCAGCATTTGCATCTACCAAAAAGAGAGAGATCCCGGCTTCTTCACGTGACCCACCACTAGTGCGAGCGGATACAATAAATTTGTTTGCTGATGGTGCCCCAAAAACAACGCTTTTGGATCCCGAAAGAATATAGTCACTGCCTGATGCTTCGGCCTTAGTTTCTACATCTGCGAGATTGTAGCGAGATTGACGTTCAGCAAACGCCAGAGCCAACTTTAACTCTCCTTCGGCGATCTGGCCTACGATCTCTTGTTTTTGACTGTTTGAACCCCCAGCAATTATTGCACCACCACCGAGAACAACGGTTGAAATGAATGGCTCTACAACAAGCCCTTTCCCGAATTCTTCCAAAACGATCATTGTTTCTACGGGTGTGCCGCCATAACCTCCCACCTCCTCTGGAAAGGCCATGCCTAACCAGCCAAGTTCGGCAAATTGTTTCCAATGAGCATCTGAGAAGCCTCTATCGGTATCAACCAATTTGCGGCGCTGGTCGAACGAGTAATTATCTTGCACGAACCGTTGCACGCTTTCTTGAAGCAGAACCTGATCTTCCGACAGCTCGAAATCCATATTAACTCAACTCCTTATATGCCTGCAGTCAGCGCCGAGCAAAATTTCCATTGTAAAGGCTATTCGTGCGATGCCCTCGGCGCAAGGCAGTTGTCTTAAGAATAAATGATCTGATTGCTGGATGTTTCATTAATTAAGTGAGAGTTTTATTATTAAAAACTCTCCACCCATGGCCGAACATCTATTTCTACAGTCCAGCTGGACCGGCCTTGAGCATGCAGGTGCCAGTAACTTTCTGCTATATCCTTAGGGTCTAGCCATTTGTCAGGAGTATTTGGGTCTTCCGGTCTGTGGTTTGCTTGAATGCCACCATCCACTACGACATGTCCCACATGAATTCCTTTTGGTCCTAGCTCCCTGGCCATTGAAAATGCGAGTGCCCGCAACCCAAATTTTCCCACAGCAAATCCGGCAGAGTTAGCATAGCTTTTCACCGATGCTGTTGCTCCAGTGAAAAGGATTGTGCCAGACCCTCTTTGCACCATTTGCCGTGCCGCTTCGCGGCCAACCAAGAAGCCTCCGTGACATGCAGCCATCCAAGCCTGGATAAATTCATCGGACTGCATATCCAGGATACTTTTACGCACTCTGCCGCTTGCATTAAAGACAACAGTTGTCGGCGTTCCAAAAGATTGCGTGACCTCTGAAAACAAACGATTTACGTCATCTTCATTGGTGGCATCACACGCAAAGCCCTTGGCCCCAGGTACGTTTTCGCAAACGGCTGAAACCTTCTCTAAACTTCTGGATGCGAGCGCAACCTTAAAGCCTTCCTCGCTAAATCGTCTTCCTATGGAGGCCCCAAGACCTGGGCCAGCCCCAACAACTAGCAGTACTTTCGACATTTAGTTAACCACGCTTAGTTGAAAACTAGCTTTACCTGACCTTCACTCCCAAAGTCAGCAATAGCGGTGGTTGGGCCTGGTGCTGGAATTACGCCAGTGCATGAGCCCGTTGAAACGAATTGCCCGGCCTTTAATCCGATACCTTTTTCGCCCATGTAATTTACAAACCAAACGAGCGCATTGATTGGGTCTCCCATCATCAGCGCCCCAGTGCCACGGCCTGCTTCGTTACCATCAAAAGTCAGAGTGACATCAGTGTTAATAGCATCCACAGATCTCCAGTCCTCAATCTCTGCGCCAATCAAGTAATAGCCAGTGCCCCCATGATCTGCGAGAAGGGCCAGAGGGCCTAGAGTATTGTCTGCAGAAAGTCTGCTTAATGGAACTTCAATACCACAAATTATAGAACCAATGGCGGCTTCTATGTCGCTTCGGGAATAGCCTTCAGTACGGACAGGAAGATCTGTTTTAAGGCGGTAAGCATACTCAGACTCTACAATTGGGCGATTAAGGTCCGCGAATTGAAAATTCGCCGGGCTTGAAAGAACATTTGAAGCCCGTATCGCTCCAACAAATGGCTGCGTTAAACCTAGTGCCTTTTGCGGTCCTTCACCCGTTGCACCAATTTTCCAGCCACCAATTTCATGACCAAAGTTCAAAATAATAGCATCGCCAATTGCGGTGGCCTCAGCTTCATTTTTTGGTGCGCATGAACTTGGTAGATCAGCTAATATTTTGCCTTCAGCCCAAGCTTCTTGAAGTAATTTAGCGGCTTCCATTGTTTTGCCTTCAATCATAGATCACATCCTTATCTTCAACTATGCAATTAGACCGTTAGTGATTTGGGTTGGCGTTAGCCATTACACCACCACGAGAGGTGAAAGTTACGTCGGTATAGCCATCCTCAGCTATTTTATCGCATCTCCGCCTATATTCGACGGCACTGCCGCTGTAGCGGGCTAATATGCGAGTCTGCTTTCCTTCAACATTAAGATTGATGCCGGTCATCCAGCTATCAATTTCGTTAGAGAGAAGTCCCTCACCTACTTCGGCAACGTAGTCAGTCCATTCATCAACACCCGACTGCGTTGGGTCAGCAAATGTAATGCCATTTTGATGCATGTGATGAATGGCGCCAGCAACCCATTCAGCAATATGCTCAATTGATCTTGGGATATTACCGAGGGCTGTGTGAGGTCCTATTACCATGAACATGTTTGGGAAATCTTTCACCATCATTCCCAGATAGGTGGTTGGTCCGCCTTTCCACTTATCCTTGAGCTTTATTCCATCGGCTCCTTGGATATCGATCCGGTCAAAACTCCCAGTTATTGCGTCAAACCCAGTTGCATAAATTATGATATCAAACTCAAAGCTGCGGTCACTTGTTTCCAAGCCTTTGGGGGTGATGCGTTCTATCGGTGTCTCCAGCATTGAGATTAGTTCTACGTTTGGCTGGTTGTAAACTTCGTAATAGAAAGTCTCTTGTGGGACTCGGCGAGTGCCAAACCCATGATCCGTTGGAATTAATTTCTCTGCTGTTGCGGGATCTTTGACCCGCTCTCGTATGCGCTCCGCAACAAAATCTGAAATTACTTTATTCGCATCTCGATCTGTAAGCATGTCCTTAAAATTGCCCATCCAAATCCCGAAGCCAGGCGTTTCGTATCGGTTTTGTAAAAACGCATTGCGCTCAGCCTCTGGTGTCTCCAAGGTTTTCCTGGGATCTGGATTGTGCACAAAACAAGACGCGGTTTCTTTGCAAAGGCGGAATATTTCAGGGTATCGCCCTCGGATTTCTTCCATCTCTTCAGAAGAAATGGGCCCATTATGCAGGGGGGTGCACCAATTTGGTCTGCGTTGAAAGACTGTTAAATGCTTGGCTGTTTTCGCGACCTCCTGGATAGTCTGTACGCCGGTTGCACCAGTTCCGATAACAGCTACACGCTTCCCCTCAAATGATACTTTGTGCTTTGGCCATAGACCTGTATGGCAGCTTTCGCCCTCGAAAGATTCGATGCCATCGAATTTGGGATACGTGGGTGCGGATAAAGGTCCAACGCAAGTCACAAAATAACGACTGCGATAGCTTTCGCCATTTTCTAGTGTCACTGTCCAAGATTCATCATTGTCATCATAGTGCGCAGACTTTACTCGAGCGGAGAACTGGATATTCTTTCGAAGATCAAGTTTGTCCGCTACAAAATTAAGATAACGCTCGGTTTCAGGCTGGGGTGCAAAGTGCTCCGTCCAATTCCATTCAGCTAGAATTTCTTGATTAAAAGAATATCCGTAAGACCAACTTTCAGAATCAAAACGGCAGCCCGGGTATCGGTTCCAGTACCATGTTCCGCCTACACCGGTTCCTGCCTCGAAGACCTTTACGTTCAGGCCATAACGGTCTCTTAGAAGATGCAGCTCATAGAGGCCTGAGATTCCCGCGCCAATCACTATGGCGTCAAAATCTAATTTTTTACCTGTCATTTGATTTTGTTTCCTAACCGCATCTACTGTCATATTTGGAGATAGAGTTATTACTCAGACTCCTTTAATTGGCCAGACCTGGCTCTTCTAAAATTGGCGTTCAAAGTTGGACTGGGGGAGCAAGGGTGGTGGTTCTTGTCTAATGCATTGAAAGCTGTCTTTGATGTGCGGGTTACTGAGATATCCTGAATAATGCGAATTATTTGGTTTAATTAAGTAACAGATCCTCTTGATCCTCTGGGCTCGTCTCGTCAGGATGCGGTCCCCGCTCGCAAGGAGATGACCTCGATGGCTGACCCCATCCCTTTCAATCGCCAGTTTGACGCTGAGCCTGGTGAAATAGTCGAACTCTCACCCATTTTAAGACGGGTAACTTCTCCAAACCCATCTATGTTCACCTTTAAAGGTACAAATACGTATATAGTAGGCAGAGGAAGCGTTGCGATTGTTGACCCGGGTCCTGTTTCTCCAGAGCAGGCCGCTGCAATCATGAAGGCAGTCAAGGGAGAGACGGTTACTCACATCATAGCAACGCACACCCATAACGATCATTCTCCAGGAATACCAGCAATTCAAAAAGCTACTGGGGCACCTACTTATGGCTTTGGGCCTCATGGAGCTGGTGCACGTCGTGATTGGCCATTTGATAGTCCAGAAGGTGGAGATAAAAATTTTATTCCAGATAATTTGGTTGCTGATGGCGATTTGATCAGGGGCGAAGGTTGGACGCTGGAAGCAATCCATACACCAGGTCATATTTCTAACCATTTGTGTCTATCTTTGAAGGAAGAAAACGTATTGTTGTCTGGTGATCATGTAATGGCATGGTCAACCTCGATTGTTTCTCCACCCGATGGAGATATGACCCACTACATGGCAAGTTTAAGAAAGCTGCTGAAAAGAAGTGAGTCAGTATACTATCCTGGCCACGGTGGCCCTGTGACCAACCCCCGAGCCTTTGTTGAGGCGTTCATCAGTCACCGGGAGGCCAGAGAATCACAAATACAGAATTGCTTATCATCTGGTCCTAAGACCATTCCAGTTATGGTGGAAGTTATGTACGCCGACGTCGATAAGAGCCTCCACCGTGCTGCAGGTCGATCAGTTCTGTCGCATCTGCTAGCCATGTGGGAACGAGGCGAAGTAGCTGCTGCTGAAAATCCGCCTGGGCCTGAGTCCACTTACAGCCTGACTTAGAATAAATTCAAAGGAATTAAAACAATGAGTGCTGATAGCATCCTTTATGAAAAGAATGGTCGTATTGTTACCTGGACGATCAACAAGCCAGAAATTCGTAACGCAGTCTCTGCTCCAGATGTAGTTGAGCGTTTTGAGGAAGTGGCAGACATGGTCGCCAAAGACCATGAGGTTTCGTGTGTGATTTTAACTGGTGCTGGTACTGCATTTTCCTCTGGCGGCGATGTCAAAGATATGGCGGCGCGAGCATCAAAAATGCAAGCGTTTCCCGCAGGTACCCGTCATTGGTATCGTGAGGGTATTCAGAGAATTCCTTTAGCTCTGGATAAAATAGAGGTTCCTATCATTGCTGCGGTTAACGGTCATGCAATTGGGGCTGGGTGCGATTTAGCTATGATGGCAGATATTAGGGTAGCTGCTGATACAGCACAATTTGGTGAAGTGTTTGTGAACCTTGGTATTATCCCCGGAGATGGGGGATCTTGGTACCTTCCTCGCCTTGTCGGACGGTCTAAAGCTTTTGAGATGACCTTTACAGGCGATGTAATCGATGCAGCAGAAGCAAAATCTATAGGTCTTGTCAGTCATGTTGTGCCTATTGATGAATTGATGCCAACAGCCATCAAAATAGCAACAAAGATCAGCAGGAAGCCTCCTGAAGCTCTGCGTATGACAAAAAGGTTGTTAAAGGAGAGTGAATTTCAGCGCTTGGACACTGCGCTTGAAATGGCTGCTGGAATGCAGGCATTGGCCCAAGCGACTAAGGACCATGAGGAAGCGGCTAGGGCGTTTGCTGAAAAGCGTAAACCAGTCTTCACTGGTGAATAAGGACAATCAATGCCTCACTTTAAGACCATCGATGATATTGATGTTTCCGGAAAGATAGTACTTGTCCGGGTGGACTATAACGTGCCGGTTCGGAACGGAAAGGTGACAGACGCTACACGAATAGAGCGGTCTCTAACTACAATCAAAGACCTGCGAGAAAGAGGGGCGCGTGTTGTCTGCATTAGCCATTTTGGCAGACCTAAAGGGCAACGGGTTGAAGATATGTCCTTGCGCCCGATTGCGGATGCAATGGCTGCTGCTGTCAGCCAAACAGTATCCTTCGCTGAGGACTGCATCGGAGAAGCCGCTGAAAGCGTAATCAGACAGTTAAAAGATGGGGACATAGCTCTGCTTGAAAATTTGCGTTTTCATGCTGGTGAAGAAAAAAATGATCCTCAATTCGTCGCTGCTCTTGCAAAGCTTGGCGATGTTTATGTCAATGATGCTTTTTCTGCAGCTCACCGTGCTCATGCCTCAACGGAAGGTATTGCACGAGCCTTGCCTGCTGTTGCCGGTAGGCTAATGGAGGCTGAACTCCTTGCGCTGGGAAATGCCCTTGAGAAGCCTGCTCGACCTGCTGCAGCTCTAGTCGGTGGGGCAAAAGTATCATCGAAGATTGAGGTTCTCGAAGCGTTGATTGACAAGGTCGATGCTTTGATAGTGGGAGGTGGTATGGCAAATACTTTCTTACTTGCTCTTGGTCATGACATGGGCAAAAGCCTTGTTGAGGCTGAGATGCTCGAAACGGCTAAAGCAATCATGACGAAAGCAGATGCGAATGGCTGTAAGCTAATTTTGCCCACTGACGCAGTCGTTGCTGAGGAGTTCAAGGCCAATCCTAAGACTGCGGTTGTTCCCGTTACTGCCGTGCCAATCGCTCAGATGATGTTAGATGTAGGGCCAGCTAGCGCTGCGGCGCTTGAGAGCTTGCTTGAACATTACAAAACCATTGTTTGGAATGGCCCATTAGGCGCGTTCGAGACGCCGCCGTTTGATGAATCAACAAATCGCGTAGCCCAGAAGGCAGCTGAGCTTGTCGGGGCCGGTAAATTGCTTGCAGTAGCCGGTGGTGGCGACACCGTTGCTGCTCTCGCTCACGCCGGCGTCCTCGAAGAATTTAGCTATGTGTCAACTGCAGGTGGGGCTTTTCTTGAGTGGTTGGAGGGGAAGACATTGCCTGGAGTAAAAGCTCTTGAGGCAGGGGCATAATAAAAATAGTGAAATTGCCTGACATGCCTTCGGTTTAACTATTATTCAGATCATCCAGCATCATTTTTGATCGGATGGGTCAGGCTCCTCGTGCATGGTTCAAAGAGAAATCAATTGTTTGGGTATTTCGGAGTGGGTGGTTGATATTGAAAGATATCTTCATTGATAGGTGAGCCGATCACCGGATTAATAAGATTCACATGCATCGTCTTTCCTCCATCTTCCGCAATGGTCCATCCAAGTATCTGGTCGGGCGCGCCTAGCTCAAAAATAATGGTTACTTTCGCATCTGTTAGTAGGCTGTTTTGGGCGGCGGTGATAAAATAGGTCTTTCCTGCGGAACCTTCTGCTAAGATCTCGACGTCCTTGTCTAACTCTACAGGGTCCTCAAGAAGAAACCATGCTGGTGCTAAACCAGTTGGGATTTGAGTGACCGCGTCAAGTTCGGCGTCATAGAGATTGACGAATAAGCCGGTACTCCAAATCACATCTTTTTCTGGAGGATCATACTCAAACCGAAGTTTGCCTGGCCTCTCCAGCCACATCTTACCGCTCCAACGATTTCCGTCCTGGTCGTACTGTTTAAATTCAGCATAAAGGGTCCGAATACTGTTTAGTGTCTTTAAGGCGCGTTCGGTAACAGCAGTTTCAGCCAAGGCAGCGACACTAAATGCATTAATGCACATGAAAAGTATGACTATTAACAAACGCAAAATTTGACTCCGCAACATTGGCCTTATGCCTGGGGAATTCTTAGATCTTTATTGTTAGATTATGACTAAATTTAAGCGGAAGCTTTTTTAGATACTAGTCGTTGTGGTTGCCGATGAGAATTTCTCGCTTCCCAACATGATTGGCGGGGCTCACAACTCCTTGTTCTTCCATCTGTTCAATTAAAGAGGCAGCGCGATTATATCCAATTTTTAGGCGGCGTTGCAGGTAGGAAGTGGAAGCTTTTTTATCAGATGCAACGATGGCGACAGCTTGGTCGTAGAGGTTATTGTCCTCATCTCCAGTTGATCCTAGGCCGACGGGATCAAAGCCTGGTATGCCGTCGGCTGCCCCTTCATCTTCTGTTACTGCTTCAAGATAATCTGGTGGGGCCTGTCCTTTTAGGAAGTTGACTATATCCCCAACCTCATTGTCCTCAACAAACGGTCCGTGTATCCGCTTTATGCGGCCGCCGCCTGCCATGTAGAGACCGTCCCCTTGTCCCAAAAGCTGTTCCGCGCCGCCTTCTCCGAGAATCGTTCGGCTATCTATTTTAGATGTTACTTGAAAACTCATTCGTGTTGGGAAGTTTGCTTTGATGGTGCCGGTAATCACATCCACGGATGGTCGTTGAGTTGCCATGATTAGATGTATTCCGGCGGCACGGGCCATTTGAGCAAGCCGTTGGATGGCTGCTTCAATGTCCTTCCCTGCTACGAGCATTAAATCTGCCATCTCGTCGACTACTACGACGATAAATGGCAGGGTGCGCATATCTAGAGGCTGCTCTTCGTATATTGGTCTGCCTGTATCGGGATCAAACCCTGTCTGGACCCTGCGTGTTAGAGGTTCCCCTTTTTTGCGAGCTTCCGCAATTTTAGCATTGTACCCGGCAATATTTCGAACTCCTAAGGTAGACATTGCGCGGTAGCGATTTTCCATCTCTCGGACTACCCATTTAAGCGCCACTACGGCTTTCTTGGGTTCTGTGACCACGGGTGCCAGTAAATGTGGCACGCCGTCATAGACCGATAGCTCCAGCATCTTGGGATCGACCATAATGAAACGGCATTCTTCGGGTGTCATTGCGTATAAAAGAGAAAGGATCATCGCATTGATTGCGACGGACTTCCCCGAGCCAGTAGTGCCAGCAATGAGTAAATGTGGCATCCGCGCAAGGTCAACTATAACTGGCGTGCCCGCAATATCTTTGCCTAATACAAGGGGTAAATTGCCAGCAGACCTATACTCTTTTGTTGCCAGTAATTCGCGAAGATAAACGGTTTCACGGAAGGTATTGGGTAATTCAACGCCAATAACGTTTTTGCCTGGAACAGTGGCAACACGCACAGAGACCGCACTCATATTTCGAGCAAGGTCGTCTGCAAGCCCAATCACTCGAGAGGCTTTTACCCCCGGTGCTGGTTCGAGCTCGTAGAGGGTTACTACTGGACCTTGGCGAGAACTTTTTATTTCGCCCTTTACCCCGAAATCGTCGAGAATGCTTTCCAAGGCCCGTGCTTTTTCATTCAGGATGGAATCGCTCTCAAGTTCTGCTCTTTCTTCTGCTTCCTGCAAAAGATCTAGCGGGGGTAGTTGGAATCCGTCTTCCAGAGGTAAATCAGGCTGTTTTCCAGACTTTGCACGAAGAGGTGGAGGTGCTTTCTTTTTTGGTTTTTCCGCTCGTTTTTTGGATTTTGGTCCCTCCGTCTTTTTTTTATCTCTTCGGACGTGAAGTGCATCCCCAATCCTGTCTGATAATGCACGCTTTGTTTTTGTCGGAGGGGATACCCGGGCGAGAGGCTCATTAGCCTCTACTTCGGGAGGTGGATCAACTTCATCAAAGTCAGCATCAACTACCCAGGCTTTGGACCCTTTTTGATTTTTTATATTGTAGACAACGCGCACAACAAGCTTGGTTATCCAAGTAAGTTTGCCAACCCCCCAGAATAATCCGAGAGCACTGGCTCGGGTTGCTCGCCACAATGTTACTATAGGTGGAGCAGCTGACCATGCTGATAGTGCGAGAGCGCTAATTGCAGCTGCACCTGCCCCGATATTTTTGCTGATCGTCGGATCAAGCAATGTGAGAAGATACCATACATTATTTGATGCTGTGAAACCAAAAGCCCCTCCTAAACCTTCAGTTAACGGCCATCCGTCAAATGTCGGCAGAGCAGAAAAAGCAGCTGAGCACAAAATGGTGGCAAGAGGGGTCAATGCAATTCGCAGCCAAAGCCAGTTGGGTGGCGTGTGAACAAAGAAGCGCCATCCCCAAAAGGCGAGCGATATGATGGGAAGGATTACTGCTAACCCTATCATACGAAGGGACATATCTGCCAAATTTGCCCCAATTGCGCCTAGCCAATTTGTGGGTGCTTGCCCACTGGCCATCGCTGCAGACGGATCAAGTGGATTGTAGGTCAGAAGGCAAATTGACGCTAATACCGCAAGTCCAATAAATCCAAGACCTGCAGTTTCAAGAACGCGCCGCCTTACAAAGCGCTGTAAGGCAGGTGGTAGGAAGCCAGAGGAAGCGGGTGCTTCTATCGCCAAGGCCACGGCGGACGATCCAATCCCTAAAATGAGTACAAAACGGAAACTACTTGTACTGAGGCCCAAAAGGCAAGCGATTTGTTAATGATGTCTTTTAATCATATGAAATTAATAAAAAAATTTTTTTAAATAATAAAAAATTGAGGTTGATGGCTCGGCATTTTGAGCCGAGCCATCATTCCTTAGTCACATGGTCTGTGAGCCGCGCCCAAATTCGGGATAGGCTTCCATACCTAGTTCAGCCTTATCAAGGCCGCTAACTTCATCCTCCTCAGAGCAACGAATGCCGACGGTTGCCTTCAGTACAGTCCATACAATGTAGCTGACAACAAATACGAACACTCCCACTGCAACGATGCCAACAAGCTGTCCGAGGATTGTTCCTGCGCCAAAAATTCCGACAGCTAGAGTGCCCCAGATACCGGCGGCGAGGTGGGCTGAAACAGCGCCAACCACGTCGTCGATCTTAAGTTTGTCTAACAGCGGAACTGCGAAGCAGACGATTACACCACCAACAGCGCCAACAAATATACTGGTCAAGTGGTTCTGTAGATCGGGTCCAGCGGTGATTGATACAAGACCTGCGATTGCGCCGTTAAGGGCCATCGTAAGATCTACCTTGCCAAAGCGTAGCTGGGTAATAAGCATTGCTGCGACTACACCGCCAGCTGCTGCAAGATTGGTGTTCACGAATACGATCGACATGGCAGCCGCATCCAAAGCACTTCCAAGGGCGAGCTGTGATCCGCCATTGAAGCCAAACCACCCGAACCAAAGAATAAAAGTACCGAGGGTCGCAAGCGGCAAGTTTGCTCCAGGCATGGGGCGAACCTCCCCATCAGGACCAAATTTTCCTTTCCGCGCTCCGAGGACGATCGCACCGGCTAGGGCAGCCCAACCACCAGTTGAGTGTACCAAAGTAGACCCAGCAAAGTCCATGAATTCGGCGCCAAAGGTCGCGACATACCACTCGCTGTTAAGCCAGCCGCCACCCCACTCCCAAGAGCCAATTATAGGATAAATGACTGCTGTAAGGACGATGGTGAAAATGAGGAATGGCCACAGCTTTATTCTTTCGGCAACAGTGCCGGAGACTATTGAAGCTGCTGTTGCGACAAAGACCATTTGGAAGAACCAGTCAGATTGGCTCGCATACCCATTGCCGGTTACCGCCGCAACCATTTCAGCAGATGCCTCATCTGCATTGATTAAGGCTAATTCGGCCTCAGATGGATTGTAAAGAAATGACAAAGATCCAACGAAGCCGCCGTCTACGTCGGTATACATTAGAGCGTAACCGATCAGGTAGAACATCAACCCAGCAATTGAGTATAAGGCTATGTTTTTTAGGCAGATAGTTGCTGTATTCTTGGTTCTTACGAGCCCAGCCTCCAGCATAGCAAACCCGCATGCCATGAACATAACAACCAGCCCGTTTATTAGGAAAGAGAAGCTGTTAAATACAAAAGCAGACTCAGGGTCTACAGCCGCGAGGGCGGGGGTGGCTGCAACAGCTGCTAATCCAAGCGCCGATGCTGAAATGAGTGATTTTAGAAACATTTGATCAGACTCTCCTTAAAGTGCTTCAGGACCGCTTTCACCAGTGCGGATACGCACTGCGTGAGAGACGTCCAATACGAAGATTTTACCGTCACCGATCCTGCCGGTGTCCGCTGCTTTTTGGATCGCCTCAACTGCTGCATCTACTTGAGAGTCGTCGACGACTACTTCGATCTTTACCTTTGGCAGAAAACTCACTGTGTATTCTGCGCCACGATAAATTTCGGTTTGACCTTTTTGCCGCCCGAAGCCACGAGCTTCCGTAGCGGTTAACCCTTGAATTCCGACCGACGTCAACGCTTCGCGCGCCTCGTCGAGCTTGAACGGCTTTATAACCGCCATGACTAATTTCATTATGACCTCCATAATAATGTGCCAACAAAGGCTCACCCCCTTGGGAAGCAATATCCATGCCAAAATAAAAAAACTAATAATATCAGATCTTTAACTTTGACATACCTTAGAAATGATTAAAAAATAGGCATGGTTAAAAATTAGGCAGATTAATTTTTAGACATAGCTCAAGTGCGATGGATGTTTTTAGTTTATGTCTGCACTATGATGTAAGATATGGCTGATCTTAACACCGACATTCTTGTTGCTGGAGCGGGGCTTAATGGACTCGCGGTGGCTCTTTTGCTTGCCGAGACAGGGGCATCCGTAATTATTGTTGATCCGCTGTCAGAAAAACAATTGTCGGATCCCAATAGAGATTGGCGCACAACGGCCATTGCTCAAGGCTCCATGCGGATTTTGGATCGATTGGGGGTTTGGCAGACTGATTGGCTTGGTGGCGCAATCAGAGAAATTCGCATCATTGATCGAGACTCTCCCTTTTACCTCCATTATCCAGGTGACTGGTTGAACGAGGGGGCCTTAGGTTGTGTCGTGCCAAATTCTTCATTGTGGAACTCAAAATTTGAGGTAGTGTCAGCAACCCCTCGAATAAAGCTTATTTCTGGGACTTCGATCAGTTCTACTGAACAATTAACAAGTACAGTTCGGGCAGAGCTCTCTGATAGTCAAATTGTCAACGCGCGACTTTTAGTAGGTGCGGATGGGCGTGGCTCTCCCACGCGGCAGCGCGCTGGAATTAAAGAACGCAGGTCAGATTATGGTCAAATATCCATCGTAACCACTGCCGCTCATCAGTTCCCTCACGGTAACTCTGCACACGAACGTTTCATGGCATCAGGGCCATTTGCAATTTTGCCACTGCCGGATAACCAGGATAGCGATGCCCCTTGGCCACACCAATCATCAGTAGTTTGGACGGAAGGCAATCTACAAGCGGCTCGGCTTTTGGAATTAGAACGTGAAAGTTTTGACCGTGAGCTTGCAATTCGCTTCGGCGATCAGTTTGGGCATGTTTGTTCTGTTGGTCCTGTTGGATCTTTCCCACTTGCACTCGTAACAGCCGAAAAAATGATAGGACCAAGACTAGCGCTTGTTGGCGATGCTGCTCGGGCTATCCATCCTATTGCGGGTCAAGGATTCAACCTTGGTCTGCGAGATTCAGCAGAACTTGCAATGCGCGTTGGTGAACGATTGGAGCTTGGCTTAGACCCTGCGTCTCCTGATATTCTGTCCGCATACCAGGCGGCGCGTTTTATGGATGCAGCTGGTCTGGTCACAGCCACTGATAGTCTCAATAAACTTTTCTCGAATAGCCTTCCAGGACTTACGCTTGTTCGGTCTCTTGGACTTGCCGCCGTCGATAAGGCACCTCCGATGAAACGTCTTTTAATGAAGCATGCAATGGGATTGGCAGGACAATCAGCAGCACTTGCAGGAACTAAAGCAGTTTAAGAAACTGTCGCTGCATTTTTAATTCCGAAAGAATATAAATTCATGTCATCAAGCCCTCGACCCATTCGGATAGCTGTCGACATTGGCGGTACATTCACCGACATAGAAGTTTACGATAGCCGATCTGGGGGTTCTTTTGCTCATAAAACACCGTCTACGCCAGACGATCCCTCGCGAGGCCTTGGGATTGGCTTGCAGGAAGTTGCTGCGCTCTGTGGGTTTGACCTAACAGATATTGGTTTGCTCTTACACGGCACCACGATAGCCACTAATGCGGTGCTGGAGCGCAAATTGCCAAAGGGTGCAATGATCACTACGGCTGGGTTTGAGGATGTGCTAGAAATTGGACGGCACATGCGACAAGAGTTGTACAGCCTTAAGGCAGAGCCTCGAAGTCTTCTAATCCCGAGGCAGCATCGTTTTGGGGTAGCTGAGCGCGTTCGCTACGATGGGTCTATTGAAACACCAATTGATAAAAAAGCGCTTGAAGATTTAGCGAAGAAACTAGAGCAGGAAGGCATTGAGGCCATTGCTCTAGCTTTCCTTAATTCTTATGCAAATCCTTCGCATGAGCAGGAGGCTCTAGAAATTCTCACGCAGTCTGCTCCCACTGTAGCTGTTTCTGCCTCTCATGAAGTAAGCCCAGAAATTAGAGAATTTGAGCGTTTCTCGACCACTGCACTTAATGCCTTGCTGAAGCCGGTTGTTTCTAAGTACTTAGAGCAGGTTGAAGGTAGATTAGAGGCAATTGGTGTCTCTGCTTCATTATATTTAGTGCAATCCAATGGCGGCGTAGCAAGGCCAGCAGAGGCAGCTCGTCTTCCCGCAAAACTTTTGCTTTCAGGTCCTGCAGGAGGAGCCATGGCTATGGCAAGTCTAGCTGGGCGGCATGGGATATCAAATCTTGTCGGTATTGATATGGGTGGGACAAGTGCTGACATTGCGGTCGTCGCTGAAGGCGCAATTGGCCAGACTCCTGAGGGCAATATTGACGGGCTGCCAGTTAGACTGCCAATGATTGAAATTCGAACCATTGGGGCAGGAGGTGGTTCAATTGCACGTGTGGAAGGTGACGGTCTTCGAGTAGGGCCAGAAAGTGCAGGCGCTAACCCTGGCCCAGTTTGCTACAGTCGTGGTGGAATACAACCAGCAGTTACTGACGCAAATGTAGCTTTAGCACGAATTGATGCTCCTAGCTTTCTTGGGGGCACAATGCGTTTAGATGATTCTGGCGCCCTCAAAGCTATAAGTGATCAGGTTGCCCAACCGTTAAATCTATCATTAGAGCCTGCGGCAGCTGGCATACTCGAAGTGGCAGATGCCCGAATGGCTGACGCAATTCGGCTTTCACTATTTGAGAAGGGCGCAGATCCGTCCGACTTTGTTCTCGCTCCATTTGGAGGGGCTGGGGGACTTCATGCCAGTGCGTTAGCTGACGCCCTCAACATCAATCGGATCATATTTCCCTCAAATGCTTCAACATTATCAGCTCGTGGCATCTTAGGTGCGGATCTCCGTCATGATCTTGCTCGATCACGGCGGCTTAAGGCTAATCATGGAGGTCAGGACGAGACAATATCCGCTCTGACCGAAATGGCTTTACACCTCCGAAGTGAGGCAGAGGCAGCTCTCATTCGTGATGGGGTGCCAGAGAAAGACCGGGTATACGAATTCAGCGCGGATATGCGCTATCTTGGCCAAGCCTATGAATTAGTCATTAAATGGGGTGATGTTTCAATCACACCTGAAACAGTGTCGGATTTAGTGCAAAGATTTCACTCAGAACATCTGCGCAGGTTTGCCCATGCAGATGAAAGAGATACCGTAGAAATAGCGACACTGCGCTTAGCCGCCATAGGAAAGATGGAGGCGCCACTTATAACTAACATAGTCGTTGACGCCACAAGCCAACTGGCTAAGCGTGGCAGTCGCCGGATCTGGTTCGAAGGCGCTTGGGTTAATGCTCCAATTTATTCTCGTGAACACCTAAGTGAGGGCGCGCGGGTGAGCGGACCATGCGTTGTTGAGGAAGCCTTTACCACACTTATCATCGGTTCTGGTTGGGAAGCGGAGATGTTGTCTGGAGGGGATCTTGTCGCAGAAAAGAGATATGCTCATGGTTGATATTGATCCAATACGCCTTGAAGTGATCAGGAATGCGCTGGTAGCCGCTTCAGAGGAAATGAACATCTCTATTTGGCGAACGGCTAGATCAACGGTAGTTCGCGAAACTCTAGATTATTCAACAGCGATCTTTGATGGTTTGGGAAATGCTGTAGCTCAGTCAACGCGCATCCCAGTTCACCTCAATAGTATGTCAGTTTGCCTTGAAGAGATTGTCTCTAACTGGATACCACTGTCTGAATGGCAGGAAGGTGACGTTATTTTAACTAATGACCCCTACGCTGGTGGCCAACATTTGCCAGATTTTGTTGCTTACAAACCGATTTTCAGAGATGGCCAGCGGGTCGCAATTTCAGCGACGATCGTTCATCATGTTGACATAGGTGGTGGTGCACCAGGTAGTTATTTTGCAAGTGCTCAGGAGGTTTTTCAAGAAGGTCTTCGTTTGCCTCCAATAAAATTGGTCGAGGCAGGTCGTCCAAATTCCGCAATTCTTGATGTAATTCGTCGTAATAGCCGTGAGCCAGAGAAAATTGGGGGTGATGTCGCCGCGCAGCTTGCGGCTCTTGATGTTGGAGCACGTGCAATTCTTCGACTGGTTGACCGATATGGGATAGCAACAGTGGAAGCTGCTATGGCTGCAGTGTTAGATCAGTCTGAATTTGCAATGCGCGGAGCTATCTCCGCTATGCCAAATGGAACATATACGTTTGAAGACTTCGTCGATGATGATGGTCAGGATGCAATAGGTATAAAAATTAATGCCACTGTAATTATAGATGGCGATACAGCTCGTGTTGACTTATCTGGTTCCAGCCCGCAGGTGCCTGGACCGGTAAATTGCACGTTGAATATGGCTAAGTCAGGCGTGTATTGCGCTCTCCTCATGGCTGCGGGTGGGGGTGTCATGGCTAACACGGGTGCTTATCGTGCAATTGAGATAATTGCGGAAGAAGGAACTATCGTTTCAGCAAGACCTCCAGCTCCCGTAGCCAATAGAATGGCAACTGGTCATAGAATTGTGACAACGGTCTTAGGGGCATTGGCTAAAGCTATCCCAAACACCATTCCCGCAGCTTATTATGGTGTTTCTTATGTGGCTGCTTTGTCAGCGCCTGATACTTCTGGTGAAAGAAGAGTGTATTTTGAGATCGAAGTGGGAGGCTGGGGCGGTCACCCAGAAGCCGATGGTGCAAGTGGCTTTTCCGCAGGTTTTCATAATTTGGCAAATTCACCCTTAGAAATGTGCGAAGCCCTTTTTCCAGTAACGTTCACTCAATATGGTCTTATCCCAGATTCTGGCGGTGACGGCGAACACAGAGGAGGGTTAGGTCTTGCACGAGAGTGGCGGTTAGATGCCGATTGGGGAGTGCTGTCGGGGAATTTTGATCGTTTTAGATTTCCCCCATATGGCCTCAACGGCGGCAAACCAGGAACTCCGGGAAGATTTATTTTGACCAGGGACGGTAAATCCGAACTTCTTCCATCAAAGATTTCAGGTGTACAGCTAAAGCGTGGTGATAAGGTTCGGCTGGATACGTCTGGAGGTGGAGGTTGGGGGGATCCCTCTAGACGTGATCCTAAATTGAAATTGGCTGATCAGCGCGCAGGTTACACTTCTTCGTCTTAGATAGAATCAATCTCTTCGTTTGCGGCCATATAATTCAAGGCGATGGTCAATCAGATCATAGCCTAGCCTTGCCGCTACACGCTCTTTCAAGGCTTCAAGCTCTGCATCGACGAACTCAATAACCTCGCCGCTTTCAATGTCAATAAGATGCTCATGATGTTCGCCAGTCTCTTCGTACCTTGCTCTGCCTTCACCAAAGTCGTGACGGACCAAAATATTTGCGTCTTCGAATAGCTTAAGTGAGCGATATACGGTGGCTATAGAAATACGGGGGTCTATTTCCGTCGCACGTCTGTAAACAGTCTCTACGTCTGGATGATCCTCTGCATTGGAGATAACACGGGCTATGATCCGACGCTGATCGGTCATTTTTAGGCCCTTTTTTTCGCAGAGCCTTTCCAACTGCGTAAGTTTTGCCATCGCCTCAGCTCCCAGGACTGAATACGTTTTAGTTTGATCAGTAGGTTTTGGGAAGCGGCCAGTTAAGAAGTCATTTTAATTCGTTATTTTGAAAGGGTGTGAGATTTAAGTTTTCGATACTTTAAGTGGAGGCTAAATTTGTCTTATTGCTGGCTGTCGAAATATGTTTTTCCGCATGCCGATGCGGCTTAAGGAAAAATTTTCTTCGCTCTACAAAAATCTTAAATGTGTTGAAAATTGCGCAAAGCGCCTCATTTTGTTAGATGCTAGGCCAAAGTAAAAATACATCAATTTTAGACTATCTGTGGCTAATGCTTAAGATTGGGCAATAGATCCAGAAAAAAGATTTTAGACAGGACAGCGTTCATCATGGACAACTTAGGCAATGTGGGTGGAATGACACCGCCAGACAGCTCGGCGCTGATTAAAGATACTGACATGGCTAACTTCATGGCAGATGTGATTGAGGCCTCCAATGAAACTCCTGTAATTGTTGATTTTTGGGCGCCTTGGTGTGGGCCTTGCAAACAATTAACACCAGTCTTGGAGAAGGTCGTTCATGCAGCCCAAGGCAAGGTTCGCATGGTTAAGGTGAATATTGACGAAAATCAGCAGATTGCTCAGCAACTGCGCATTCAGTCTATTCCGATGGTTTATGGCTTTAAGCAGGGCCGTCCAGTGGATGGTTTCCAAGGGGCTGTTCCTGAAAGCCAGGTCCGAAGTTTTGTAGAGCGTTTGGTGGGCGGGGAGGTTAAGAGCCCGATCGAAGAAGCAATAGATCAAGCCAAAGATGCAGGCGAAGCGGGCGATTGGCCAACTGCAGCTAACATCTTCGCCCAGGTATTACAGCATGAACCTGAGAATTCTACTGCGCTCGCAGGTCTCGCTAGAGCAGCTTTAGCTGAAGATGATCTGGAGAATGCGAAAGATTTTATTGGACGGATCCCAGAAAAAGACAGAAGCGATCCTTTTGTTGCTAGTGCTGTGTCCGCCGTTGATTTGGCGGGGCAGACAGTTGGGTCTGATATGGCAGAAGTCGAGGAATTACGGCGACAGGTAGATGCCGACCCGAAAAACCATCAAGCACGTTTCGATCTTGGCATGGCATACTTTGCAGCCGGAATGGCGGAGGAGGCAGCAAACGCAATGCTCGAAATTGTTGCTGCAGACCGCTCCTGGAATGAAGAGGCTGCACGCAAGCAGCTCGTAAAGTTCTTTGAGGCTTGGGGGCCTATGGACGAACAAACCCTAGCGGCTCGACGTCGTCTATCTTCAATACTGTTTTCTTAGAAGGTGAAATGATGGTCACAAGCAACCCTTTAGCGGGTTTACCATCCAACGTGCCCGTGTTTCCTCTTGCTGGGGTTTTACTGCTCCCGCGAGCACACTTGCCTCTGCATATATTCGAGCCGCGCTACCGATCTATGACAGAAGATGCGTTGGCGGGCGATGGTATGATCGCAATGGTGCAACCGCGCGATCCTTCGAGCTCCGAGGTAAACCCTGAAATTTATCCTGTGGCATGTTTGGGCCGGATTGTTAACGAAGAGAGACTTGAGGATGGTCGCTGGCAACTAACGTTGGAGGGTGTAACTCGATTTAGAGTTGCTGAAGAGCTTCCATTAAAGCACGGGTATAGAATTGTAAGACCAGATTATTCTGAGTTTCAGTCTGATCTTAGCACTCAGGACGTAGCAACAGATATTAAGCGAGATACGTTGTTAGCTGCATTCTTTCAGTATCTTGGTGGACGAGGTTTAAGTACTGATGAGCAAGCTATTTCTCGTTTGAAAGATGAACCTTTGGTTAACGCTCTTGCGATGGCATGTCCGTTTTTCCCGGCTGAGAAACAAGCTCTACTGGAAAGCCAAACAATTTTGGATAGGGCTAAGATGCTGCAAGCCTTACTAGAGCTGTCATCTCGTCCCGAAGCAGCTAATGATGATGAGCCGCCTCGTCTGAACTAATGTCGTGAACTCTCAATTGGTTTAAATTCAAGTTTAGGCTAGAAGTAGGGTTCACTTAAATTTCTGGGCCATTGAGAAGGATCTATGGGTCATAATAATACCCCGCTTGTAGCTGTTTCAGCGTGTCTCAAGGAAGTGAATACTTTCAAGATGCATACGGCGAGTCACCGGCATGTTGAGGGACTTGTAGAGGTGTCAGGGGTTCTGCCTATTGTAATGCCAGCAGTGGGGCGCAAGGCTGATCCTACTCCGCTTTTAGATCATATTTCAGGCCTTCTACTCACGGGTAGTCCTTCGAATGTTCATCCAGATTTCTATGGGGACATCATAGCGTCGCCCGAAACAGTCATAGACTTAGATAGAGATAATACAACGCTTCCTATGATACGTGGGGCAATTGAGAGAGGTATTCCTGTTTTTGCAGTATGCCGAGGGATTCAGGAGCTCAATGTAGCTATGGGTGGCACGTTGCATCAGTATGTACACCTTTTGCCAGGGAAGCGGGACCATCGTTCTAATAAAGCTTTGCCTCCTGGTCAGAGAGCCGGTTTAGCCCACTCAGTAACGCTTTCTGAAGGGGGTAGGTTGCGTGACATACTTGGAGCAGAGGAAGTGATTGTAAATTCTCTTCATGCTCAGGCAGTCAATGAACCAGCCCCTGGAATGATTGTTGAAGCAATGTCTGAAGATGGGGTTATTGAAGGTATATCGATGCCTCAAGCCCCGGGTTGGGTGTTAGGTGTTCAATGGCATCCTGAAGCAACCTTCAGAGAAGACCTGCCCTCTCGGAAATTATTTGAGGCTTTTGGGGCTGCGGTAAAGAATTATGCTGCTGGCAAATCGCTCGCAGCGGCAGAATAATTTTTGTTAGAAATGAAAAACCGCACTGCCTCCGTTGACGCCTCGTTTGCAAGAAATTGGATCATTGCTGGCGCTGACAATATATCACTCAGGGTCTACGGTTGGCATAGTAATACGGGTCGGCGACCTGGTCTGTTTTGGGGTCACGCTAACGGTTTCTCAGCCGGAGCTTATAGCCCTATGCTCAATGAATTAGCTCGGGATTTTGATATCTTTGCAGCTGATCTTCGTGCTCATGGTGGATCCGCTGACCTGGGCGGTAATTACGACCGAATGATCACTGCAGATCGTCTTGCTATTGATATGATTTCAGTAATCAAGTCCGTGCGAGAGCATTCTCCATTGCAGCCATTGCACTTTGCGGCGCATTCTATGTCAGGACTTGCTGGGTTAAGAATGGGTGCAATTTTTGGTCTTTCTCCCTTTAGGTCCATGACCTTATTTGAACCGCCTTTGGTTCCAACACCAGACTTCATGCTGCATAACGAAGCAGTGTCCGTCGGCCATCTCCTATCAGTGCGGGCAACCAAACGAAAACAGGTTTTGCCGTCTCCAGAAAAGTTTGCAGAAATGCTTTCAGAACGACCTGGTTTCTGCAATTGGCGACCTGAAATGCTTAAAGCATTTGTAAATTCAACCCTCGAGCCAATGGATGATAGTGAAGGCTTTAAACTGAGATGTCCTGCGGAGGCGGAGGCAGCTGGTTACCGGCTGACTTTGGACACCTCAACCTTTGCTGCACTAAAGCGATTTGATCGGCCAATCGTTTTTGTTGAGAGTGACCCTTCAACCCAAGGTCCTGCTCCAAGCTGGGCTACCATGGCCCAAGGGGTCGCCGCGAAACAAGCGCCAAAAGGTAGGCTTGATCGGATTAATGGCACAAGCCACATGATGCCGTTCGAAAAACCTGAAGCAGTAATCAAACGCATACATGAGTCGATTGCGAGTTCTTGAATTTAGGACACCTGTATTTCTCTAAAGCACTTGGTATTTCAATTAGGAAAATGCCTAAGCATTAGTTTCGTCATGGGCTGAAATTTTCATGTTGTAGGTCTGTAAAACGCTCTGTGGGTTTTTCTCATGCAGAGAATTGGTTTGTCTATAAAGGGACGATGATATGCGTCTGATTACTTGGAATGTAAATTCGGTTCGCTTGCGCCTCGATGGCCTTTCAAGGTTAGTTTCGGAAACGGGTGTGGACGTTGTCTGCCTGCAAGAGATAAAGGCGGACAAGACTAAGTTCCCCTTTGAGACAATACGCAATATTGGCTTTCCACATATCGAGATGGAGGGAATCCCAGGTTACCATGGAGTTGCTACTCTATCCCGAATCCCGATGGAGCGCATTGAAGGTCGAGATTGGTGCGGTAAGCAGGATGGCCGTTATATCGGTGTAAAGCTTAACAGCGGACTTTCAGTTCACAACTTTTATGTACCTGCTGGTGGAGATGAGCCTGACCCCGAAGTGAACAGTAAATTCCAGCATAAGTTAGATTTTCTTGATGAAATGGCTATTTGGGGACAAAGCCAAACACATGCGGACGCTGTTCTGGTAGGCGATCTTAATGTAGCGCCCTTACCGAATGATGTATGGTCTCATAAGGCCTTGTTAAAGGTTGTCAGTCATACTCCAATTGAGGTTGATGCCCTGCAGAAAGCTCAAACTTTGGGTCGGTGGACGGATTTGGTAAGGCTTAAAATCTCTGAAGACACACCTTTATTCTCTTGGTGGAGCTACCGATCTAAAGATTGGTTGCAAGCTAACCGAGGACGCCGGCTCGATCATATTTGGGGCTTAGGTGCTGCGGTTGATACATTGTCAGCAGCTTCAGTAATTAAGGAAGCCCGTGGTTGGGAAAAGCCTTCTGACCATGCACCTGTTATGGTCGACTTTGACGACTAATACCGATGCATTCACCTCAGAGATTTTGGCTCTGGCCAGTCTCCAATTGAAATCACGTGAGAAACAAGCCCCGAATTTTCATCCCACAGATGTAGAGCAGCTCCTGGAGGCTCGAATGCCATAGAGAGAGATGCTCCTTTTTTTGCATTAAATGCAAATGGAAAGGCACAGGATGGAGCAACAATTGTGGCAACGCCCCCGCAAACTCCAACTACACTGCGATGGTTGTGACCAGCTAAAATACGAATTACCTGGCCTTGCTTCTCTAATATACCAGCAAGTTGGTCTGCACCCTGAAGGCCAACTTTTGCAAACCCATCGAGGCCTGGTGCCATGGGGGGATGGTGAAGAGCAATGATTGTGGGTCGGCTATCCCGGCTGAGTTGGGCATGCAAAAATTCCAATCGACTTTTGCATAGTGCACCACTGACTTCTCCAGGCACTAAACTATCTAACATGATTATGTTAAGCGGCCCGGCATCGATTGTGTATTGAATAAAAGCTGTCGCTTGATCCTTGCTGGGCATCCAATTTTCATCTGAAAATGCGGCCCTCATCTTTGCACGGTCGTCATGATTGCCGGGTATTGCGAACAGTGGTGCCTTTAGTTGTGCTAAAATTTCTCTTGCAACACGGTAAGCTTCTGGCGTGCCGTGGTGTGCTATGTCGCCGGTGTGGAGAACCAAATCTGGACTAGCTGCGTTCATAGCTTTAACTGCAGCTAAAAGGCGCTGAGCTGGGTCAATTATGCCATGAGATTTTTCGCCTAATGGAAGTATGTGACTATCACTAATTTGACCTATCAGCACGGCTTCATTCCATTACATGAGAGGAAAGAGGATCCATTTTCCTTTTTGAACATTCAAACCTTTTTTAGACAAAATATCTGCGGTCGTCTTCGACATTTTTCCAAGAAATTATCTGCTTTGAGGAGTGTTTTTGTGAAAGGCGCTATTCTTATTGAGCTTTCAGGATGAAGGTGGGCGAGTTAAAACAGCATCTATGAATTCACCTATATTTTTTCGAATTGACCCTTCATTTGCTTCTTTCAGTCGGGTTCCCCAAAGTAATTTGTCTTGGGTAAAGCGGGCGGTATAAGAGGTTTGAATGGTTTTAAGCAGGTAGGGTTCGTCGACGCCCGCTTTTCGCACCCGATAATTCACATTTGCAGTGACTTCAACGTCGATACTTATGTAAGGTTGAGATAACCCAAGAAGATTTACTTCAACATCATATCTGCATGTTTCGGGAGTTTCCGCGAGAAGACCATTGTTTTTGAGAGAAGCTTCCAAAGCAATCAAAAAACTTGCGTTGTCGACTTCTGATACCCAAAGAGGGTTAGTAGTCTTGCCACCATCTACGGTCTTCACACATATGGACCTAGAAAGGTTAATGTCAGCCGGAGATGATGCGTTAGCTCTTGAGCTTGAAGTCATTGGTTTGATACTTGCAGGCTTGGCGCAACCTGAAATTCCTAAAGCGACGAGCAAAATAGCGGAAATTTGCTTGATTGATTGATAGGGAAGCATATGCTGATTCCGTAGTCCCAATGACATTTTAAAGGTATTCAATTTGCGTATCATCGCGATTATTGCGCTGGCGGCAATGGTTGTCGCATGTGAAACTCGTCAGGCGCAGCTTGTGCCCCTTTCGCAGCCTGGAGATGAAACCCTGAAATGCCCAGAAATAGCTGGGCTCATGGCGGATAATCGAGACAAAGCGGCGAAACTCGCAAAGATAGATAAGGAAATTGCAACGGGAAATGCTATCGCTGTGGCGGTAGGTAAAGCATTTTTTTGGCCAGCGGTGTTAGCGGTGGATCTTTCTGATGTTGAGCAAATCGAGATGCGTTCGCTTGTTGATCGAAATCAAAGGCTTGGTGAATTAGCCAAGGCAAGAGGCTGCAGTGAAATATCCACCTCTTCCAAAGACGTAAAAAAGTGAGATAACCCGATGCATGTTGGAGTAGCTTTATTTTTCACAGACCATTCCATTCGACCATCTGATCTTGCTGCTGCCCTAGAAGAGCGAGGGTTTGAGAGCCTATGGGCCCCTGAACATAGTCACATTCCTCTCACTCGAAACTCTCCTTGGCCGCAGGGTGGCGAGCTACCCAAAAAATATTTTCAGGTGATGGACCCATTTGTAACTTTGACAGCTGCTGCAGGGGCGACCTCTAGTTTAAAAATAGGCACTGGGATCTGCCTAGTGCCGCAAAGGGATGTCTTCCAGACAGCAAAGTCAGTTGCATCGCTTGATGTAATTTCTGGTGGGCGTTTCCTTTTTGGTATAGGCGCCGGTTGGAACACTGATGAAATGATAAATCATGGTGTTGATCCATCTTCTCGCATGAAGCTCATGAGGGAAAAAATTGAGGCTATGCGTGTTATTTGGCGAGATGAAACGCCAGAATATCATGGTGAATTAGTCAGCTTTGGACCAATGCAAACTTGGCCAAAGCCGTTGAGAGCACCGCCAGTTTATCTTGGTGGAGCATTCCCGTATGGAGCTCGTCGAGCTCTTAGGTATGCCGACGCTTGGCTTCCTCATGCGCGCCGCCCGACCTATCATATTTTGGAAAAGTTGCCGGAATTTAGGGCGATGGAGCAAGAGGCTGGGCGCCAAATTCCAATTACTGTTTTTGGTGGTGAGCAAGATCCAGAAATGTTGAAGCAATATGCGGATGCAGGGATTGAGCGTGTTGTTATCAATATAGAGCCTATGGGACGTGACGAGAGCTTGGCCAAGTTAGATGAATGGGTCGCAGCAGGCATCGTTTAGGTTTGTTTTGGCAATAAATTAAAAAACATAAATGTTTTTAGTTTCTTTGCTTTAATGCGTTATGCAGAAATCTTTGCAAGCGCTGCTGCGGCGCATCGCCTATCTCGCCGAAATTTAATATCCAAGCTATCTTTTCAGTTATTAGTTTTTATATAAAAGCGTGCACTTTACGCTCCCGCACATGTATTCTTTCATGGAGATCTTCAATGCCTGACTCAACGCCCGCAAGCACCAAGGTTAGCAAGCTGCCACCTTTTGACTGGACTGATCCGTTCTATTTGGCTGATCAGCTCGATGAAGAAGAGCGCATGACTTTTGAAGCCGGTGTGAAATTCGTGGAGGCTGAGTTGGAGCCTGGCGTGATGGAAGCTAACCGTAATCAAACTTTTGATCGCAACATTTACAAAAAACTAGGACAGTCTGGTTTCTTAGGTGTCGGTCTAGAAGGGTATGGCTGTCCCGGTGGTTCGGCAGTTATGTATGGATTGCTAGCTCGTGCAGTTGAAGGCTGCGACAGCGCGTATCGGTCGGCAATGAGTGTGCAATCTAGTCTAGTGATGTACCCAATCCATACATACGGCTCAGAAGAGCAGAAACAGAAATATCTGCCAAAGCTCGCTTCTGGCGAGCACGTCGGGTCTTTTGGCTTAACAGAGCCAGACCATGGCTCAGACGCTGGCGGTATGAAGTCCCGCGCAGTCAAAGTTGATGGCGGTTATAGGCTTACCGGTGCAAAAATGTGGATCACATCTTCACCAATCGCTGATGTGCTAGTGGTATGGGCTAAAGATGAAGCAGGTGACATCCGCGGCTTCATTCTTGAGCGAGGTATGGAAGGTCTTTCCACTCCAAAAATTGAGGGGAAATTTTCACTTCGAGCTTCACCGACTGGCGAAATAGTCATGGATGATGTCTTTGTGCCGGACGAAAATCGCCTTCCGAATGCCAAGGGTTTAGGTGGACCATTTGGCTGTTTGAATAAGGCTCGTTATGGAATTGCGTGGGGTGCTATGGGGGCAGCCGAAGCTTGTTGGCGAGCAAGTCGTGAATATGTCATGAACAGGACTGCATTTGGGAAACCTTTGGGGGCAAATCAACTCATTCAGAAAAAGTTAGCTGATATGCAAACCGAAATTGCACTCGGTTTCCAAGCCGCTCTTCGGGTGGGGAGATTAATGGATGAAGGTCGTGCGGCACCAGAAATGATATCCCTAATAAAGCGGAACAATTGCGGTAAAGCTCTCGATATTGCTCGGTTGTCTCGCGATATGCACGGTGGAAACGGGGTTTCTGACGAGTATAAAGTTATTAGGCACATGATGAACCTAGAGGCAGTAAATACCTACGAGGGTACCCATGATGTTCATGCACTGATCCTTGGCCGTTCGATAACTGGCATTCAAGCCTTTAGTTAGGGAGATTTAAGACTATGAGCGCTACGACAGGAATGCCACTTTCTAGATTTAAGGTTCTTGATCTTACCCGTGTGCGAGCTGGCCCAACATGTGTGCGTCAACTTGCAGACTGGGGTGCTGATGTAATCAAGGTGGAGTCCCCTCCGGATGGTAAGGAGGGATTGGGCGGATCGAGAGATGGTTTTGATTTCCAAAATTTGCATCGTAATAAGCGCTCTGTCACCTTGAATCTTAAAGACCCAAGAGGTCTGGAAGCATTTTACAAGATGGTATCCGCAGCGGATGTTGTTGTTGAGAATTACAGAGCAGATGTAAAGCATCGCTTAAAAATTGATTATGACAGCCTTGCCAAGATAAATCCTGGTATCATCCTCGGCTCAATTTCTGGCTTTGGACAAGATGGTCCCTACGCTGATCGCCCAGGCTTTGATCAAATTGCCCAAGGCATGGGTGGCCTTATGTCTATTACTGGAGAGGCAGATGGGGGGCCAATGCGCGTTGGCATTCCAGTTGCTGATCTTTCTGCAGGTATGTTTTGTGCCCAAGGCATCCTCCTAGCTCTTTTAGAGAGGGAAACTTCGGGAAAGGGACAGTGGGTAAAGACTTCACTGCTTGAAGCTCAAATCCAGATGCTAGATTTCCAAGCAGCGCGCTATCTTAAAGATAAAGAAGTCCCTAAGTCTGCAGGCAATGATCATCCAACATCAATTCCGACGGGTGTGTTTAAGACCGCAGATGGTCATGTGAACATTGCGGTTGCTGGTCAGGCAATTTATGAGCGTTTCTGTGACGCGATCAATGCTCCAGAACTCAAAGATCATCCTGATTTTGCTACTGGTGCGCTCCGATCTCAAAACAGAAAAGCAATGAATGCTGCTATAGATGCTATTACTTGCCAAAAGCCTTCAGCCTTCTGGATTGATCATTTAAATGCAGCGGGTTGTCCTTGTGGGCCTATCTATTCAATGGATCAGATGTTCGAGGATGCGCAGGTAAAGCATGTAGAGATGGCGGTGCCTGTCAGTCACCCGCGTATGGGCTCATTCCAAATTGTTAATCAGGCAATAAAAATGTCCCGTACTCCATCCAAAATTCGCTCCGCGACACCGGAACAAGGTGAGCATACCGACGCAATTCTTACTGAACTCGGTTACTCTCCTGATGCCATTGCTGCTATGCGTGACGACGGTGTGATATAATTATTTCTGAACTTAGAAAGTAACGACATGAAATTGGATTTTGGCACTGAGCATATGATTGTTGAAGTGATTGATGGCGTTGGCTGGGTCACCTTCAACAATCCTGAACGGCGAAACGCAGTAAAGTTTGAAATGTGGGAAGCAATTCCTAAAATCTTCGACACTCTTGTTGCACAGGATGACGTTCGCTGTATCGTCATGAAAGGAGCGGGAGATAAGTCCTTCGTTGCTGGTGCAGATATTTCCGAGTTCAAGGAAAAAAGATCTACACCAGAACAAGTGACGCTCTACAACGCCACTAGCGGGGCTGCATACGCTGCAATAGAAAATTGTGAAAAGCCTCTAATTGCTATGATTAGAGGTTTTTGTATTGGAGGTGGACTGGCTGTCGCTTTGTCTGCTGACATTCGTATTGCCGCTGATAACACAGTTTATGCTGTACCTGCTGCTCGCTTGGGGCTCGGCTACCGATATCCTGGTATGAAACGTTTGGTCAATTTAGTTGGCCCGGCCTACGCAAAGGAAATCTTTTTCACGGCCAGAAAGTTTAATGCTGAAGAGGCCTGGCGAATGGGATTAGTGAACAAGGTAGTCGGCCTTGATGAACTTGATGCTGCCGTTGCTGAGTATGCCGGGATGATTGCCGAAAACGCTCCCCTCACTGTGGCAGCTGCAAATTTTGCGGTGCAAACAGCAATTGCTCATGAAGCAGACCGTGATTTTGATAAGCTCGATCAAATGGTGGAAGCTTGCTTTGCGAGCGAAGACTATAAAGAAGGCCAGACTGCTTTTATGGAAAAACGCAAGCCGGTTTTTAAAGGTCGTTAAAGTATCTCATTCCCGCTTAGCTTCTTAGGCTAAGCGGGAACTTACTAAGTAATGTATGGATCTGTTAATCTGCAGCAGTCGAAGGTTCTAATTCTTCGACTACAGCAACAGTTTGAGCTGCCAGGGCTGCTTCTGCAAAATCGCCCCTTTCGTCGTCTGGAGTTGCTTGCCTGATTTTCATTCTTGAGGCTACAAACACAGCCGTAGATAAGTGAACGGCCGCAATAACGGCAAATAAACCTGGTGGTCCAATCAAACTCATAACCGTTGATGCAGCCAGGGGCCCTATGACCGCTCCGATCGAAAAGGTGAGCAGAAGTCCGCCGGCAGCCTCAACAAAACCAGAGTCCGTGACCATGTCATTCATATGAGCCGCGGAAAGTGCATAGATGGGCAAAGCAAAAAGCCCAAAGCCAGCAACGCAAATAAGTCGAATAGCCTGACTGTCGTTGCCTAGAATTGACATGAACAAATCTGCTACTGCTGCCAGTAAGCATGCTGCCATTATGATTATCCGTCGGTCCATTCGGTCAGATAGGCGCCCTAAAGGCCACTGACCTGCAGCACCAGCGATCGCGCCAACGGCCATAAAGATTGCAGCACCCTCCGCTCCTCCTCCACTTACTGCTCCATAAACAGGGCCCAAGGTCCAGAAGGCGCCATTAGATAGGCCGACACTAAATGATCCCACCAGTCCAACAGGGGACATTTTATAGAGGCGAAGGATCCTTAATTTAACAATATTCGGTGGTGCTGGTTCTTGCGAACGCGTCAAGGCTAGTGGAACAGCTGCAAGTGAAACAAGAATCGAGGCCAGTGCAAACAAGGAGAATGATCTGGGATCGTCTACAGTGATTAGTAGTTGGCCGACAGTAATCACTGAGAGATTGATTCCAAGATACGTTGAAAAAATTACACCACGACTTTCGTTCGACGCCTTTTCGTTGAGCCAACTTTCTATAATCATAAAGAGGCCGGCAAGGCAAAAACCAGTGAATAGGCGCAATACTGTCCAAACCCATGGATCAACAATTATCGGGTGTATTAATGCCACAGAAGAGCCAATTGATACCATCGCAACAAATGACCTAATATGACCGGCTCGTTTAACTATAACGGGCGCTGCTACGCATCCAATCACGAAACCAAAATAATAAGCTGCGCCAAGAGCTCCAAGCGCCATAGCTTCAAAACCCTCGATCTCAGCGCGTATTGGGGTGAGAGTGTTTTGGAGTCCGCTGCCCATCAATAAAAAGGCGACGCTTAAAAGCAGTGCAGCTACTGGTGTGAGGGCAGAGAACATTCAGCGGATCCTGTCAGATGTGTCAGGGAACTTTTTTGGCAGGTCTTTTAATTGCAAGATAAGCGTCTATAGCCTTTTAGAACTTTTGAGCCTATCGATTTATCGTCCAAAAGGGAGGTCCGCAATGTTGGATGCTAGTAGCCGTGCTTGGCGTGGAAGTGAATTGGCATCCGGAACCGGTAGATTCGATTTGCCATTGGAAGTTGCCGAAGAGCTTACAGTTGCTGCTCGAATATACGAGCAGTCAGGACAGCCAATTATTGAAGCACACCTGGCTCAGTTCGAATTGACTGTCACAAAAGAGTTTATTGCTAAGGTTTTAGTTGAACTCAAAGATGGGGTTGGATTTGCGTTAATAGACCGTTTGCCGCTTGATGAGCTAGGCGAGGATGGCGCTAAAATAGCCTATTGGTTGATGTGTTCTCTAATTGAGCGCCCCGTTGCACAAAATTGGATAGGTGACCTCATTTACGATGTGACGGATACCGGGCGTCCGCCAGGCAATGGCGTTCGGCCGGATAAAACTAACGCTGAACAGAATTTTCATACCGATAACAGTTATAATTTATGCCCCCCAAATTATGTGACCCTGCTTTGTCTGCGCGCCGCAAAAATAGGTGGGTTATCTCACATTGTATCGTTGGAGGCTGCGCATGAAGCACTTAGGCTGGAGCGACCTGATCTACTGAATCGTTTGTACCAACCGTTTTATTTTGATCGTCAAAAAGAGCATGCGCCAAAAGATACAATGACGACCCATCACCCACTTTTTACAGTCGAAGACAATAGACTTCTCGCTCGGCTTTCCAGATTTCAGGTTTCAAACGGTCAACGCCTGGCAGGTGAACCGATAGATGCGTTAGGGGTGGAGGCCTTGGACGCTCTAGAAGCACACATGAACGCTCCGGGCATGGATGTTTCGTTCACATTTGAGCCAGGGCAGATACAGATCTTGGATAATCGACGCATAGGTCATAGGCGAACAGGTTTTGAGGACTGGCCAGAGCCTCATCTTAAGCGCCTTCTGGTTCGCCTTTGGCTGCGCAATTGGGGTTCCAGCGATTATCACGGAGGTCTTGATCTGTAATTTTAAAATGTGCTTTCGGCTTAAATGATCGACTGTGTTTTGGAATGTTAGATCTACCGTTTTAAATGGGAGTGCAAGATTTTGAGTTGGAAACCTGAGTGGGTCGAACGACAACAGCCCCTAGATAACGAGGTTTTTCTCGATCATGTGGGCTGGTTTGTTGAAGACTTAGAAAAGGCGTCTTCTAGACTCAAGAATTTGGGTTTTCATGTTACCCGAGAGAATGTCCACATGAACCGTCAACCTGATGGGAGCTCTTTACCATCTGGGACGGTCAATAGGTTGATAACCCCAGCACTAGGATATCTAGAGTTTCTTGGTAGCAGGGGAGATACCGCCTTAGCCAAACAACACAAAGCACAGCTCTCCCGATACGAGGGGCTCCACCTCATGGCTTTCGCTGCCCCCAATGTTCCTGCCGAGGCACCTCGGTTAACAGAAGAGGGGTTTGAGCCACTTAAACCTGTAGATATGCGTCGAATGACGCTTACAGCCCGTGGCTCAGAAGAAGAGGCACGTTTTAGCGTTTTACGGGTGCCGCCCGAGGTTATGCCAGAGGGCCGTATTCAGTGGTGTGGACATTTCACTCCTGAGCTTGTCTGGGAGCCAGGTGAAACTGACCAGACAAACGCTATAGATGCGTTGTCAGGGGTGCTTTGGGTAGTTGAGGATTTAGAAGAAGCAACTGAGCGGTTTGCAAAATTTCTTCGTAAACCGAGCGCGCTTATCGATGAGGGCATTGCATTCATAGCATTGGAACGAGGAGTATTAGTTTTGGCAACGGACCTAGCTTGTTCCAAGGTCCTTCCAAATTTTGGAAACGTTAAGCCTCCATATGGGGCAGCAGTTATGCTTAGGTCTCGAGACATTGCGAAAACAGAAAAAGTTTTTCAATCAACAGGCGTTACATACGATAAGCGTGATGGACGTTTGTTTTTATCGCCTAATGAGGCTTTAGGTAGTTTTATGATTATTCATCCCGCGGATTTAGCTCCAGTATCTCTCTAGGAATTTTTAGAAAGTACCAAGCCGGCCAAATAAAGGGACCCACAAATCAGAACAGGGTTTTCTTCGTTTTTAGAAATATCCTCTACCGCCGCTTCCAGTGATTTATAGGCCATAGCGTCTATTCCTATATTACGGGCCTTTGCAGCGAGAGCTTCCGCCTCAAATGCTCCCTCGTTGTTTGGAATTGGAACACAAGCTGCCTTTTGAATCGCAGGGTTCAGACGACGCAGATAACTATCAGCATCTTTTCTCTCCATCATCCCAATAATTAGTTGAGGAGGCTTTGCCCAAGTATTTATCTCAGACGCTAGGGCCTCGGCTGCAGCAGGATTATGCCCACCATCTATCCAAAGTTTGCGTGGCGCGAGAGAAGACACCAAGGGGCCCTTAGAAAGAAGCTGCAGGCGTCCTGGCCATTCCACAGACTTCATTGCCCGATGTGCTATACTTTCTGTCAGATCAAACCCTTCTAAGTAGTTCAATGCAGCTAAAGCCAAACCAGCATTGCTATATTGCCAGTCACCAGCCAGAGAGGGGCGTGGAAGTTGCCAATTGCACTTTTCATCCTGGAAGTGAAAGTAATTTTGGCCCGGCGTGATCTTCCAATTATTACCTTCTATTCTGAGCTGCGTGCCGACCTTAGAAGCTTCGGAAATGATTACATTATAAACTTCAGAAGTTTGGTATGCAGAAACGGCACGGCATTTTGGTTTTAAAATTCCGGCTTTTTCCCAGGCTATTTTGGAAAGCTCGGGCCCTAGGAATTCTAGATGATCGAGTGATACCGGTGTGATTACAGACATCGCTGGAGAAGGAAAAACATTCGTCGCATCGAAACGTCCTCCAAGTCCAACCTCAACAATTGTTGCGTCTGCTGGATTGTCAGCAAAAGCCAAAAATGCGGCTGCGGTTAACATTTCAAAAAATGTTATTTGGCGGCCAGCGTTTACGCGCTCACAATGTTCTAGAATAGAGAGGAAAGCATCCTCCGTTATTGGCGCATCATTCAGGCGTACTCTTTCAGTAAAGCGAACCAAATGGGGGGATGTATACACGTTAACCGAATATCCAGCCTCATTTAATAAGGCGCGAAGAAAGGCACAGGTTGAACCTTTCCCGTTGGTGCCGGCCACATGAATTACATTCGGTAAGTCGAGGTGCGGGCATCCAAGATCCTTCAGCAAACGCTCAATTCGTTCAGTTGAGAGATCAATTAATTTTGGATGCAGCTCAGAGAGACGCTCAACAATACGGGAGGTTGCAATCCGATCGATTGCCCTAGCTTGCTCCGTCACTTTTCAGATTTAGCTCTCTTGGTAGTGCTCTCAGAAGCTGTCGATTTGTCACTAGATTCCAACTTTGCGTTTCTTACAGTTTTAGTCTTCCCAGCAGTATGAAGATTAGGGTTCATTCCCGCATCAAGGTTGGGGAACATCAGAATACTCAATACTTTGCCTAGCGCTGCCTTAAGATCGTGTCGGCTGACAACCATATCTAACATGCCGTGTTCAAGGAGGTATTCAGCTCGTTGGAAGCCTTCAGGTAAGGTCTGTCCAATGGTCTCTTTGATTACACGTTGACCTGCAAACCCTATGCCTGCGCCAGGCTCAGCAATAGAAATATCTCCTAACATTGCGAAGGATGCAGATACACCACCAGTCGTTGGGTCGGTTAGCAAGGTTACATAGGGTAATTCTGCATCTTTAAGCAGTCCTAGGGCTGCAACAGTTCGCGGCATTTGCATGAGTGAGAGAATGCCTTCTTGCATTCTGGCCCCACCTGACGCTGTTATGGCAATGAAGGCAGCATTTCGCTTCACCGCTTCTCTGGCTGCTGCAACAAAACCTGCACCGACCGCCGCGCCCATGGACCCCCCCATGAACCCAAAATCGAGCACAGCAATAACAGCTGGCACTCCCTCTATCGTGCCGTAAGCCGCCTTGAGAGCGTCGTTTTCACCACTTTTTTGTTGAGCATCTTTTAGCCGGTCTGTGTAGCGCTTTTGATCTCGAAATTTTAAAGGATCTACGGGCGTTTCTGGCAAGCGTATGTTTTCGCGGCTGCCTTCATCTAATAGTAAAGAAAAGCGTCTATCTGCGCCTATTCGCATGTGATGGCTGCAGTTGGGACATACCATTGCAGCCAGTTCCAGATCCTTATGGAAAATCATCTGGGCACAATCAGGGCACTGACGCCACAGATCTGCTGGCGCGGGCGTTCGTCTGACAAGTTGTTGAATTTTTGGACGAACGTATTTGTCGAGCCAGCTCATGTGTTGATCCTCACTCCATCGGCAAGATTCTTCACCAAATGAAGTACATCGTCCACCAGGCCTGGTAGGGCTTTACCATTATCGTCAAGATTTGCGGCTACTCTTTCCACCACGGCTGATCCTACTACCGCGGCATCTGCTGTCCGGGAAACGGCACTTGCCAATTCTGGTGTTCGGATACCGAACCCTACAGCAAGTGGTAGATCGGTATGCTTGCGAAGTCTTTCTGCAGCTAATTGAATAGAATCAATTGTTGGTGATGTAGTTCCAGTTATTCCGGCAATCGATACGTAATAAATGAAGCCTGAGGCATGTTTTAAAACTTGAGGAAGACGCTTGTCGTCAGTCGTTGGAGCTATGAGACGAACGATGTCGATACCTGCATTTTGGACAGGTACGCGAAGCTCCTCTTCTTCTTCCGGTGGAAGGTCTACAGTAATGAGGCCATCCACTCCACTCTCGGCAGCTGCTTTGGCGAATGTCTCACAGCCCATCGAATATATTGGGTTGAAATATCCCATCAAAACAATTGGAGTGTCGTTATTGGTTCTCCGAAAATCTCGGATAATTTCTAACGTCCCCTTTAATGTAGCTCCTGCCTTTAGGGCACGTTGCCCTGCAGCCTGAATTGATGGCCCGTCCGCAGCAGGGTCAGTGAAAGGAACACCAATTTCTATTATATCGGCTCCTGCTTCAGGCAGCCCCGCGAGGATCTTTTTGAATGTATTTGGATCCGGATCACATGACGTGAGGAATGGAATAAATCCTCCGCGGCCCTGAGTTTTAAGCTCGGCAAACCGTTTTGAGAGCCGGCTCATATTGGCATTCCTAAACGTTCAGCCACGGCAAAAACGTCCTTATCTCCTCGTCCACACATATTCATTACAACAAGTTTTTCTTTTGGCTGTTTTCCTGCCCATCGCAGAACAAAGGCTAAAGCGTGCGCTGGTTCAAGAGCCGGTATGATGCCCTCCAGTTTTGCGCAAGTTTGAAAAGCTTCTAGAGCTTCATCATCTGTAGCATTTACGTATTTAACGCGCCCTTGCTGGGCTAGCCATGAATGCTCTGGCCCTATCCCTGGGTAGTCTAAGCCAGCAGATATGGAGTGCGCTTCAACAATTTGCCCATCATCATCTTGCAACAGATAAGTGCGGTTGCCATGGAGTACTCCTGGCGTTCCACCACCAATGGCTGCAGCATGCTCACCGGTATCCACACCTCGTCCAGCTGCTTCGACCCCAAACATCTCAACATCTTTATCGTCGAGGAAAGGGTGGAAGATACCTATGGCATTTGAACCCCCACCTATACAGGCGATCAGTGTATCAGGAAGACGACCTTCAGCAGCCATAATTTGTTCGCGCGTCTCGCGGCCAATTACGGATTGAAAATCTCTTACCATTTCAGGGTAAGGATGAGGGCCGGCAGCCGTTCCAATGACGTAGTATGTGTCGTGCACGTGAGCCACCCAATCACGCAGCCCTTCGTTCATTGCATCTTTTAAGGTCTGTGAACCGGACGTTACTGGACGAACTTCCGCGCCAAGAAGTTTCATCCGTGCAACGTTAGGAGCCTGCCTCTCAACATCCGTAGCACCCATGTAGATCACGCAGGGAATGTCAAAGAGAGCACAGAAAGTTGCTGTTGCAACCCCGTGCTGGCCGGCTCCGGTTTCTGCAATAATACGGGTTTTACCCATGCGTTTAGCTAACAAAACCTGGCCCAGGACATTATTGGCCTTATGGCTTCCGGTATGGTTTAGCTCATCGCGTTTAAAATAAATTTTTGCTCCGCCGAGATGCTCGGTGAGTCGTTCGGCAAAGTACAGAGGACTTGGTCGGCCCACATAGTGCGCAAGGTAATAGTCCATAAGGCGCAAGAATTCAGGGTCCTTGCGCGCATCATGGTACGCCTGCTCCACCTCTAAGATAAGAGGCATTAAAGTTTCGGCAACATAGCGCCCACCGAAAAGGCCAAACCGGCCGGTTTCGTCCGGGCCAGCGCGAAAAGAATTTAGGCCGTCGGGGCTCATCGTTTGAATGGCTTTCAAGGTCTTGTGAAAATATGAAGGGACAATAGCGCCGAGAGCTAAGAAATCCAACTAATTTAGCTATTTATATTGTCAGGAATTCCGTGCGGCCCGGATAAAAGCTCGGATCATGTCTGGGTCTTTCACCCCACGCGAACTCTCAACCCCAGAGGAAACATCAACGGCGTTAGCTCCCGTCAGACGAATTGCTTCTTTTACATTATCTTGCGTTAGGCCACCTGAAAGCATCCAAGAGTTTGAAAGTTTCTGATTGGCTAGAAGGCTCCAGTCAAAGCTAATTGCATTGCCTCCCGGTAATGAATCGGGTTTCGATGGAGGTTTGGCGTCAAAAAGCAACATACCTGCTGATGTGCCCCATTTCAGAGAGCTATTTAGATCATCTGCGGTTGCTATTGGGATAGCCTTGATAATGGGTAGACCAAATTTGCGACGTATTTCGCTTGTCCGTTCAGGGGTCTCACTTCCGTGCAATTGAATTATGTCGAGCGGTACTTTGGTTATAATTTCAGAAATTTCAAAATCAGTCGGATTAACCATCAAACCCACGCGTTTTGTTCGTCCTTCAGACGCTTTTGCCAGCTCATATGCGATTTCCGTGGTTACAGCTCTTGGAGATGGTGGAAAAAAAACAAAACCTACATACGTTGCATCGCATTCTAGCGCTGCATCTAGGCCAGTAGGTTCGGAGATCCCACAAATTTTAACTTCGATCTGCATGCGGCCTCTGTTTTAGGTATTCATTTCTTTAGTTTGAGTTCGAATCTATTGCGGGAAGAATTTGGTGTTGTTGGGATTTCAGTTCGTCTTTCAGGCGTCCTACTTCTAAATCAGCATCACGAAGCTCACGACGGGCTTTTCGAAGTTCCTGGCGTGTTCGGCCAAACTTTATCCAAGCTCTTATCCAACCTAGCAGGAACCCCAATGCAATTGCTGTAAGGATTGGGAGGAACAACGGCATATCTATGCGCTCTTCTAGAGGCCATATGCCGACACCTACTGTGTCTGTGTTTGCCATAGAAAAAAATACTGCGGCTACAAGAATGATCAGACGAATTAGAAAGCTAAGCGCGGGCATGATCATTGTCTCGTTCAAATGCCCACTAAAGTGGGGGATTGAGCCTGGGGTCTAAGAATAAGGTAAAGGACAAGATTTTGGAATTCTTAAGTCAGATCTTTAAAAGGTCTTAAAGACATCTAACAAATCTTTCTCTGATGTCATCCCATGAGCCAAAGCTATCATTAAAAGTACTCTGGCCTTCTGCGGTGAAAGGTTGTCAGAAACCACCATTCCTTTTGGTCGAAGTCCATCAAAATGAACCACACGTCCGGAGAGAGAACGAGTTGCCTGCACGACTGCAATACCAGACTCTAAGGCTTCCCCTATTGCCTTACGTTCTCCCGGAGTGGTCATGCCTGGGGCAAAACCAGCGACTATAATTCCCGATGGCTGTGATGCCATGAGGCCACGTATTTGAGCCCCGTCTGAGCCCGCATAACTTATTGCGATATCAACCCTAGGCAGATCAGAATTAACAGAAAATGGAGTATTTGGCGCATGAGCACGGATTGGACGTCGATAGATGGCTACTTCATCAGCATCCGCATGCCCCAGAAGACCAAAATCAGGTGTATGAAACGTTTGCAGTCGGAAGGTAGATGTTTTTGTAACTTCTCGAGCAGCATGTATTTCGTCATTTAGGCATACTAGGACCCCTAAACCTCGAGCTTGAGGTGCCGCGGCTACCCTTGCCCCATTGACGAGGTTAAGAAATGCGTCTGTTGAAAGTCCGGTAGGTGGTCTCTGTGCCCCTACGAGTACGACGGTCTTTTCAGTTTTTAGTACTAGGTTCAGAAAGTATGCTGTTTCTTCAAGAGTAGCAGTGCCGTGAGTTACCACAGCGCCAACCAAATCTGGGTCGGCAGATAAGATGTTGTCGATATGCTGGGCAAGATCAGGCCAATCGGCTGGCCCCATGGAAGTCGAGTGGACTTGTCTGAAAGGGGCTTCACTTATATCCGCAACTTCCCTTAGAACTGGGTTCATTCTAAGCAGCTCGTCTAGCGGATATACCCGCTTAGTTCGACTGTAGGCTATGAGATCAAGTGGATCGGTTCCGTGTGACGCAATCGTTCCACCTGTCCCAATGAATGCTACCTTAGGCTTGCGCATGCGCTAAGCCGCAGCTTCCGCAATCACGCGCATGGCTTCTTTTGATGCTCCACCAAGTAGAATTGCCCCGACAGCGCCTGAGTTTGAAGCTTCTTTCCATACTTGAATACGGTCCTTGATACGATCCGGAGGACCTACCAAGCATAGTTCGTCGACTAGAGCGTCCGGAACAGCAGCCATTGCTTCTTTCCGTCGGCCACCCAGGAACGCATCCTGAATTTCAGATGCAGCGTCTGCGTAGCCGAGGCGCTTTGCGTAATCATTGTAAAAGTTTTTTTCTCGAGCTCCCATTCCACCAATATATAGCGCTAATTCAGGTCGAATTTTATCTCGACAAGCAGCAACATCATCACCCATAGCGACACGCACATATGGACAGATATCGAAATCAGCCAAGGTTTTTCCATTATTTGCTTTGGATATTCCCTCTAAAACTGG
>VMCJ01000153.1 GCA_008081395.1 Rhodospirillales bacterium
TTCTTGCTGCCGGCTGCATTCAGGTTTGCACCAGCATCAACTTTGCAACCATTTGCGTATACGATGCCGGTGTGGGCGGCAATTCTCGGATGGATTGTTTTTGATCACATCCCTGACGTAATGACATTAGTAGGTGGTGGGATCGTGATAAGCAGCGGCTTGTTTGCAATCTGGCGCGAAAGAGTGGCTGAAAATGTCCAGCAGTGAACAACACATCTGCTAAAGACCCTCATTTCGCAGATTTTTTTACAGTCTTCGTATTCGGGTCTTTAGACCTAGTTAAAGTTCATTTTTGTTTGACTAATCCCAAATTCAATTTTCATTTTCGAGAGCGTCTGTAATTTTTGAAATACGTCTCCGAGCCCATGCCCAGGCGATTAAGCAAAGGCATGCGCCAATAACAACAGGTGCCTGCAATCCTATAAATTCAGAAGCTAAACCCATCACTAGTGCGCCCGCTGCCGGTCCAGCTCTAAAACATAGCCCATACAAAGACAGCACTCTGGATAATACGGAAGCATCCGTCGACCGCTGTATCAGACTTTGCATGGCAACCCCAGAAATCACCATAGCTGCACCAGACAGAGATGCGCCAAGCACCCCAAGCCAGAAAATGTTTGTCGATGCAAATATAATGGCGGAAAACGCCAGCAATAAAACGCCGTCGATAGCAAATCGAGTTAGCCCAATAAAACTACTGCGTCCCCCGATCCAAATTCCCGCGAAGATAGCACCGATACCAACTGCGGCGGTCAAGGCTGCCAACCCATCCACCCCATAGCCAAATATTTTATCTGCAAAGCCAGGTAAGAGCTCAACATAAGGCCTAACAGTTATAGCATTAGCAATTAACAAAAGTAGGATCGGACCTACGCCAGGATGTCCTGTGACGTAAGAAATTCCCTCCTTCATATCGGATAATAGTCCGGCCTGTTTTGCCTTAACTGCCCTAGAGCTTGGCAATACAATGCGATGAAGCGCGAACAGAAAAAATAGATATGAAATCGCATTAAGCCCAAATGCCCAACCGGGGCCAGCTTGTGCAATCACAATGCCAGCAATTGCAGGCCCAATAAAACGAGCCGTATTCCATAAAATTGAATTAGTTGCGACTGCAGCCGGCAGATCTTCGGGCCTTACAAGCGAACGGACCATCGAAAGTCTCGCAGGCTGTCCAAATGAAACTACTACGCCCGCAACAGCATTCAGAACTAACAATAGAATTGGAGTTATAACGCCTAATAGCGTCAGAATAGCCATAGTTAGTGCTACTAGACACAGTAGAGCCTGGTTAATCCGTAGGAGCGTTAGTCGGCTGACTCGGTCAGCAACAGCACCACCTATAGGCCCCATAAGAAGTGAAGGGGCAAGTTCTGCAGCAGCAATAGCTCCCAGCCACGCTCCAGATTTTGTCAACTCCCAAGCAAGCCAGCCGACTGCAACTCTTTGAATCCAAGTGCCAATTAGACTAAAGGCATTGCCAGTCTGGTAAATTCTATAATTTCTATTTGAAAAGGCTCGACCAATCCCACCTGTATGGGTGGCAAACCAGTGGGCCAAACTCACTATTGTTTAATCCGTGCGAATACCCTGAGCGCGAACAAAGCGTCCCAGATTTTCCCGTTCTGCAGTAGAGACTTGGCGCGCCTTATCTTCAGACCAACCATAAAACTCTGCTTCTCCGTAGACATCGTTCAGGCGACGACTAGCTGAAGGAATAGAAAAACGTTCGTCTCGACGTTTGTCATACCCTGCTACTTCCTCGGCAAGGTCCCAATCATCATAACGATCTGTATGAACAGTAACCTTCGGCGGAAGGCGCATCGAAATAAAGCCTTCTTGGGATGGCCATCCTAAACAAAGACCCGCAACAGGAAACGTGTATAGCGGCAATTCCAAAATATCTCTGATTGCGTCTATGTGATTTCGGACAACACTCACGGGACAAACCCCTAGGCCCTTAGTCTCAGCTGCTAGAGTAAAGGTTTGCATTGCTAACGCGGCATCAACGGCTGCATTCAAGAAGGCGTCCAGATGATCGTTGGCAAACGGCTTACCACGATGCTCGCAAATTCGGCGTATACGACGACTGTCTCCAATCCAAATCATGAAGACTGCAGCATTGCCGATCCATGGCATTGAAGGGATCAATTCCTGAATTGCTTGACGCTTATTTTCGTCCTTCACAACTACAACACTAGCCTGCTGTAAGTCTGATTTAGCGCTCGCTGAAAAAGCTGCTGCAAATAAGACATCTAGCAGGTCATCAGAAACAGGCTGGTCTGTATATCGTCGGTGTGTTCTACGAAGGATTATTTGCGCCAAGGGGTCGTCAATTGGCATGTCACTACCACTATGGCCATTGCCAACCACCCCTTCGCCATAACGATGGGCGATAATGTCGGCAAGCGAGTTAAATGACGAGTCAGACATAAGGTATTGCCCTCAATTAGATTTAGTTGTCACCGGTAACACTAGAGAGGCAATCGTTTATGGAAAAGCTTCTTATTGCAGTTAGAACCTCGTCTTATGAATGGGAGGCCCATGAATGCACCTCCCATCTCACACCATTTTAAATGTGCAGTTGATGGGGCCCCTCAATTTCCAGGACTTCTGACTTACTTGGAAACAATGCTGGCCCTTAATTCAAACTTAAATTGGATCCCAGGAGAAATATTCACCGGTACCATCTAAGCTAGTTAGTTCATTTCGGATCGAAGGCTCAACGGTCGCCGCCAGAGCTTCATGGGTCCAACCCGCACCATTATGGATTGTCTTCACTGGTCTGGGCTGATTGAAAAGATAAATTTCATTTCCGCGAACACCGAACACTTGCCCATTTATTCCAGAGGCAGAATCACTGCACAGGTAGCTCACCACAGGGGCTACATGCTCCGCGGTCGCTCCAGTCCTAAAAGCCTCAAAGGCACGCGCTTGTTCTTCTGATTTTATTGGAATTGATTCAATCATGCGCGTCCAAGCAAATGGCGCCACGCAGTTAGATCGAATACCTTTAGAAGCACCCTCCATCGCAATCACTCGTGAAAGGCCCATAATCCCCATTTTAGCTGCAGCGTAATTTGCCTGTCCAATTTGCCCCACCAACCCAGAAGTTGATGTGAAGTGCACAAAGGAACCAGCCTCCTTCTCACGCATATGCTCCACTGCAGCGCGCGAAACATTAAAGCAACCATTAAGATGCACGTCTAACACAGCCTGCCACTGCGCAGTTTCCATCCTATGGAACATTCCATCTCTTAGAATACCAGCGACATTTACTACACAGTCTATCGCTCCAAATGCATCCATTGCAGTCTCAACCATGCGCTTTGCGCCTTGAGGATCTGAAACACTATCCGTGTTAAAAGCCGCTTCCCCACCAGCCTTTTGGATATCTTGGGCTGTTTCTTCAGCTGGCCCAGCACTCCCCTCGCCTCCATCTAAAGCTGCGCCCAAGTCGTTCACCACAACTTTTGCTCCTGCCTTAGCCATATCGAGTGCAATTGCGCGCCCAATTCCACGGCCAGAACCCGTTACTAAAGCTACCTTCCCGTCCAAAATACCCATTGAATTGGTCCCTGCACTTTTAGATTGAATCTCTCTAATTCCCTGACAGACCCCACGCAACACTGCAAGTCAATGCCTGAATGTTTAACAATTGATTGTTTAAAGTCGTGTATCGGCCTAAATAAGCTCCAGTCGAAGCAGAGGCAGATATCAGGAGCTACTATGTCTCAGAGTTATGACCACCTGCATGCGCAGTCTATTGAAGATCCAGAAAGCTTTTGGGGAGAAGCTGCTGAAGCAATAGGCTGGTTCAAACCTTGGGATACTGTTCTTGACCCTGAAAATTCTGCATTCCCTCGCCGTTGGTTCAGAGGAGCAGAAACCAATACCTGCTTCAATGCTTTAGACCGTCATGTCGCTTCTGGACGCGGTGAACAAGTTGCCATCTACTATGATAGCCCAATTACCGATACCCGAAGATCCATCACCTATGCAGAGCTGCTAGATCAAACAGCTCGGTTTGCTGGAGTGCTGCAAGAGCTTGGTCTGACCAAGGGCGACCGTGCAATAATTTACATGCCAAATATCCCAGAAACAGCTGTTGCGATGCTAGCCTGCGCTAGAATTGGTGCAATACATTCGGTCGTTTTTGGAGGATTTGCCGCTAGCGAGCTTGCAGTTAGAATAGAGGATAGTGGCGCAAAGGTTATAATTGCCGCTTCCTGTGGAATAGAACCTGGGCGGATCGTCGAATACAAGCCTTTGCTAGACGGTGCCATAGAAATTTCAAAGCACAAGCCCGACCATTGCGTAATCATCCAGCGAGAGCAATCTCAAGCTAGCATGATTGATGGGCGTGATATTGACTATCACTCAGCGATGCAAACGGCCAAACCAGCGGATTGTGTTAGCGTTTCAGCTCTAGATCCCCTTTACATCCTCTACACTTCAGGCACAACAGGACAGCCAAAAGGCGTAGTTCGTGATACTGGCGGCCATATGGTGGCTTTGTATTGGTCCATGAAGCATATTTATGGGATCGAACCAGGAGAAACTTACTGGGCTGCTTCTGATGTGGGCTGGGTAGTTGGTCATAGCTACATTGTATATGCCCCGCTGCTTTACGGTGCTTCAACTGTGATGTTCGAAGGTAAACCAGTTGGCACACCAGACGCAGGAGTCTTTTGGCGAATTATCCAAGATTACGACGTGAAGGCTCTTTTTACTGCACCAACTGCCTTCCGTGCTATTCGTCGCGATGATCCCCAAGGCAAGCTAATCAAAACTTATGACCTATCAGGGTTTCGAACACTTTTCCTTGCAGGCGAGCGTTCTGACCCAGACACAATACAATGGGCTGAAGAACAACTAGATGTTCCAGTAATTGATCATTGGTGGCAAACTGAAACAGGCTGGTCTATCGCTGCCAACTATGCAGGTGTTGAAATATTACCAATCAAGTATGGCTCTCCGACGAAGCCAGCACCTGGTTGGAATCTATGCGTTCTTGATGAAGGTGGGCACGAAGTGGAGCCTGGCCAAATTGGCGCTCTATGCGCAAAATTGCCACTACCCCCAAGCTCGTTCCCAACTCTTTGGAATGCGCATGACCGATACCTAAAGGCCTATTTCACGGTTTTTCCTGGATATTACGAAACCGCAGATGCAGGTTTTATTGATGAAGACGGCTATGTTTTTGTCATGGCTCGGACTGACGATATCATCAATGTAGCGGGACATCGACTTTCTACAGGAGCAATGGAAGAAGTCATCGCGAGCCATCAAGATGTTGCTGAATGCGCGGTAGTCGGGGTAGCTGATGAGCTTAAGGGTCAATCGCCAATTGGTTTCATTGTGTTATCTGCAGGCGTCAACCGACCTCATGAAGAAATTCAAACTGAATGTGTCCAGTTAATTCGAAAAAACATTGGGCCTGTAGCTGCGTTCAAAACGGCAATTGTAGTAGAGAGGTTGCCAAAGACTCGATCTGGCAAAGTTTTGCGTGGCGCAATGCAAAAAATTGCAGATAGCCAAACGTTTAAAATGCCTGCAACTATCGACGATCCGATTATTCTAGAGGAAATTGAGGAAGCTTTAAAACTTGCCGGTTACGCAAAAGGTTAACGCGTTGGGTAAACAACCAAACATAGATTTAGGGCTTTCAGGAAAGCCGAAAGATTCCAGAGTAGTTGTGGCTATGTCCGGAGGTGTCGATAGTACGGTCACGGCAGCCTTGTTGCATGAGGCGGGCTATGATGTTGTAGGGATGACTCTCCAACTCTACGACTATGGTGCTGCGGTCCCAACGGGAAAAACTTGCTGCGCTGGGCAAGATATTCATGACGCCCGCCTAGCCGCAGACCGTATTGGAATTCCCCACTATGTCCTGGACTATGAAAGTCGTTTCCGAGAAAGCGTGATGGATGATTTTGCCGACAGCTATCTACGAGGGGAAACGCCAATTCCATGCGTACGCTGTAACCAAACCGTAAAATTTAAAGATCTCTTAGAAACAGCTCGGGATCTTGGTGCATCAGCTCTCGCCACAGGTCACTACGTTCAAAGAAAAGTAGGGTCCAATGGAGCTGAATTGCACAGTGGAGCTGATCCCTCAAAAGATCAAAGCTACTTTCTCTTTGCAACCACGCCATCACAGTTAGATTATCTTCGTTTTCCTCTTGGTGGGATGAGCAAAAGTGAGACTCGAGCTCATGCGCATCGCTTTGACTTAGCAGTTGCAGAAAAACCAGACAGCCAAGATATCTGCTTCGTACCCAACGGTCGCTACCAAGATGTTGTAGCTAAACTTAGACCCGGAGCCATAGAGCCTGGTGATATTGTTGACCTTGAAGGTAACATTTTAGGCCAACACCAGGGGGTAATTGGCTTCACGGTAGGTCAGCGGCGGGGCCTCGATATTGGTGGAACTGCAGAGCCTTTGTATGTGGTCAAAATATCAGCTGATGAACGGCGTGTTATTGTTGGACCTCGAGCAGCTTTAGCTGCCAGGACAGTTTTACTATCTGATCAAAATTGGCTTGGCTCAACCGATCCAAATGGTGCACGGGTTTTAGTTAAATTACGCTCTGCATCGCCTCTTGCGGAAGCAACTTTAATAAAAGGTGAGGAAGGAAAACTCTCTGCTTTATTAGACGAGCCTCAATTTGGCGTTGCGCCAGGCCAAGCGTGTGTTTTTTACGACGCGGAACAACCTAGCAGGGTACTGGGTGGCGGTTGGATTGTTTCTGCAGAGTCAGGATTTGGCTAAACACAGAGGCAAAAGTTAGGAAAACTGGAAACTGATACCTATTCATGATAGTCGGATGTAAAATTTTACCCGTGACAATCAATTTCCTGACGTCTTTGCCAGATTAAATATTCTTTTTACTTGTGGCACCGTTAAATGGGCACATCAGCCCTTTTAGCCTTAAGTATCTTGACAGCGTGACTTGCCCCGGCCATATACCCGGACCACACAAGAACTCGGTTTCGCGTGGTTATGGCGGGGTAGCTCAGTGGTAGAGCAGGGGAATCATAATCCCTTGGTCGGGGGTTCAAATCCCTCCCTCGCTACCAAATACATCCGCTAAAGTTTTGGGCAAGTTTATCAGCAGGAGCACTGCGTAAATCACCCCAAAATCATGAAAATTTAAATTCTTTATATCCTCCAGCGGCAACTTTAGCCGCCTTCTTGCGATATCGTGGAGCACCTCCGTTGTATCCTAGCGGACGCGGGACACTTTTTCCCTCAACATTTCGGTTTACTCCAGTTTGCCAACTTGGGACTTTTGAAGACAAAAGAAGAGCATCAACCTCAAGAACTTCTTGCGTGTAAGTTTCAACTGGTCCAGGTCGAGGCTCGCAGCGTTCATGACCTTTGTCTCGCATAAATTTTATTAACCCCACCACCCAATCAGAGATTTCTTCAATGTTACGCGGGATGTTTCCTCTCGCTGTATGTGGTCCAAGAACCATAAAAAGGTTTGGAAAACCTTCTGCTTGCACTCCTAAAAATGTCCTGGGTAATACTTTCCAATCATCAATTAGCTTGCGACCGTTCGGACCACAAAAATCTATTCGATCATACGGACCGGCAACGCCATCAAATCCTGTGGCGTAAATTAAAATATCAAAATCAAATTCTCGATTTGATGTTTTCACCCCTGATCTTGTTATCCTATCTATCGGTTCCTCTAGTACCGATACGAGCTCAACATTGTCTCTGTTGTAAGTCTCGAAATAGCCGCTTTCTAAAGGAAGTCGTCTTGTGCCAAAGCCATGGTTTTTGGGTATTAAACGCTCTGCAACAATCGGATCATTAACACGTTGACGGACTTTGTTTGCAGCCCATTCTGTCATCAGCGCATTTGCTTTTTCATCTGTGAGAATATCTCGAAAATTTCCAAGCCAGATGCCAAAGCCTGGCGATGCATAAAGCTTTTCCCAGTGCTCAAGCCGTTCTTCTTCAGTTACCTCAAAGGTGCCACGTGGGTCTGGATTATGAATAAAATAAGCAACTGTCTCACGACAAGAAGCATAAATCTCTTCATACCTAGTTTTGATTTCTGCCATCTCTTCTTTAGAGATTTTTGCATTATGAAGGGGCGCTGCCCAATTTGGCGTTCTTTGGAAAACTGTTAGCTGCCCTGCCTCTTTTGCAATTTCTGGAATAGCCTGAATGGCAGAAGCGCCAGTTCCTATAATGCCAACTCTTTTACCCTTTAGATCAACACCTTCCTTGGGCCAACGGGCAGTATGTACGGCCTGTCCTTGGTAGTCATCGCGACCCTTTATGTCTGGCAGGGTATGCGCCGAAAGTGGCCCTAATCCAGTAACCAAAATAGGCGCAGAAAATTTACGACCATCCCGGAGGGTTATAGTCCACATTGTAGCAGCGTCATCAAAATGGGCAGCAATTACCTCAGCGTTAAATGTCATGTCACGGCGGAGATCAAATTTGTCCGCAACATATTGCAAATATTTCAGAGTGTGGGGTTGAGGTGAATAGTTCTCTGTCCAGTCCCACTCCTGAAGTAATTCCTCAGAGAAGGTATACCCATAAGTCCAACTTTCACTGTCAAACCGTGCCCCGGGATAGCGGTTCCAATACCAAGTGCCACCAACATCCGATCCATTTTCGAAAGCCCGCACCTTCATGCCCAGCGAGCGCAGACGATAGACCATGAACATACCCGAGATGCCACCACCGATTATGATAGCATCAAAATCCTGGGCAATTGAGGAATGTAACACTCAATTTTCTCCTATACCCTTAGAACTGCATACCAAACAGGTAAAATCTTAATACGTGGGAGAAGATCATTCCACACACTGGTTTTCATATTAACAAGAGCTAACATAGAATGAGTAAAGACTCTTCTTTAGACTTAAGCGGGTAAAACTATGTCAGCTATCACCGTTGATCCAAAAACCGGTCGCAAGCGCTTCAATACACGAGCTGCAAAAGCGACTGAAAAAATAACCGGCAAGGGTTATTCCGCGATTGAAGATGAAAAACTAAAAACTCTTCCACCACCTCCACCCGGCGCAAAATTCTCTGCCGAAGAACAAGAAAAATACAAGGCCTTTAAAGAAGCTCGCCAAGGTGCAGCTGACTACATGCGGATGGAAGGTGACTTTGCACATTACCTAGAGGATGTTTACTCCACCGCTCCAGTACCTCGAGAGTCTCTTACTGACGAATGTGAAGTAGTCATAGTTGGTGCCGGATTTGCTGCTCTCTTACTTTGGTACAAACTATCAAAAGCCGGCATAACAGACATTCGCTTTTGTGAAAAAGGCGGAGATGTGGGCGGTACCTGGTATTGGAACCGTTACCCAGGCATAGCGTGTGATGTTGAAAGTTATTCCTATCTGCCGTTGCTAGAAGAGATGGGATACATCCCTTCTATGAAGTTCGCATCTGGATTTGAAATCCTCGAATATTGCCAGATGATTGCAAATAAGACCGGTTTCTATGACCAGTGTCTTTTCCACACAACTGTGGAAGATACCATTTGGGATGAAGGCTCAGGACGCTGGACTATAAAAACCGACCGCGGTGATGCGATGAAAGCGCGTTACCTCATTCTGGCGAATGGTATCCTTACTACCCCTCGCCTCGCTCGTATTGATGGCATGGAAACCTTTAAAGGTGAGAGCTTTCATACCTCTAGATGGAATTATCACGTAGATCTTGAAGGAAAACGTGTCGGAATAATTGGAACTGGTGCAACTGCTGTCCAAGCGGTTCCTGAACTCTCTAAAATTGCCGGTGAGTTATTTGTCTTCCAGCGAACTCCATCCTCAGTTGATGTTCGTGACCAACGGGCAACAACCGATGAGGAACGCGCGCAATGGGCCAATGAGGAAGACTGGTCAAAAAAACGACGTGATCGATTGGCAATGATTGATTCAGGTCGTGTCGCCCTCCAAGGCAACGATGCTTTCCTCTCTGGTAAGGAAAAAGATTATAAGGTCAGGAAAACTCATACAGGGACACTATCAGCCGAAGAGCGCATTCAGGCCCAGCTAAATACTAACTTCCGAATAATGGAGCAGATCAGAGCTCGCGTTGATAGCGTAGTTGATGATCCCGCAACCGCAGAATCCCTGAAGGCTTTTTATCCTTACGGATGTAAGCGCCCAACATTTCATGATGAATTTCTCCCCGCGTTCAATAAAGAACATGTCCATTTAGTCGATTGCGCTCCTCACGGCGTTAAGCAAATAAATGAAGTTGGCGTGGTTCATGATGGAAAAGAGTATCCTCTGGACGTATTGATTTATGCTACTGGCTTTGAGTGGATGGCAAAATCTACCTTCGCTTCTATTGTTGGGCGCGGTGGTCGGAGCCTCAATGAAAAATGGGATACCGAGGGCGTTAAAACCTTCTTGGGCATCCATTCCGAAGGTTTTCCAAATTTATTTATTCTATCTGGTCCACAAGGCGGTGGTGGTCAATTTAACTTTATTCGCGGTATCGAGAGCCATACTGACTATGTCACCTGGCTTCTAACAAAAATGCGCGACAACGGGCAAAACCTAATCGATATTAAATCAGACCCAGAAAATGCATATGCCAAACATTGCGCGGAAGCAGATCTGTTAACTCGCCCTCTTCGAGACTGCTTGAGTTACTACAATGGAGAAGGTGCTGCAGCACCGGGAAGCCTTGCATACTATGGCGGACCAAAGAAGTGGCACGAGTTAAGGAGTGAAGCTCAAGAAACTCTCGCACCATACATCTTCGCCTGACTCATTTACGCCAGGCGAAGATCTCACAGCAGTAGTCTTCCGCTAAAGGCTCAGTGCTGGCGGCTGACATCGTTTATTCAAATTATAGACAGAAAAACGCTGTCAGCCCGCTAAGGATAAGGCGCGAGCCAGAGGCCAAAGTTCTTCTGCCATCTCAAGGTTCATAACTTCGTCATAGACGCGTTGTGCCTTTGACTTCGATACAGCACGGGTCGCATTAGCCCAAAATTTTTCAGCTATATCATCACTCGACAGAGGGTTAGCATCAGAACCACGATTAACGGCTTCACGGTGCTCAATTGTGCGCCCGTCTTTTGTGCGAGCAATCAGTTTACCAGAGTAGTACCTTGGAAAAGCTGTATCGGGATCATCTTGCCAATCGACCTTTGCAGCAATTGCTAAAGCTCTCTCATCATTGATGGCGTCAGCATCAAGCTCATCTAAAGTGAACCGACCACGGGTTAGGCTAGTAGCTACAATATAAGGAATTGAAAATTGCGCATCGTATGCATTTTGTGGTCTTCGCTTCTGAACAAGAGGTTCACAAACTACAGCAGCCTGGGTTGGATGAATAAAGGCAGTAACACTATCGACATTATCCGCAGTTAAGCCTTGGCTCATGAGTGCGAGCGTCGCATCCGCAAATGCATGATTAAAGTGGCAGGCCGGATAAGGTTTAAAACCGACATTCTCTAATTCCCACACTTCACCCAAACCTGCGGTACACATTGCAAGATTTGCCGAATTTTCCTGGCCAAGATAGAGATTGAATAGGCCATAACGTCCCTCATACGCCTGGCTAGGCCCTTTAAATCCCTCTTTTGCAAGAGCAGCAGCAGTGATTGCTGAGGTCGCCGCCCAACCTGGGTGCATCCTCTTAGTCCAGGCTCCATCAGATAAGAATTCGAGATTTCCAGAAGACTGAGACAGAGCAATTCCCTGAGCGTCTTCCATTTGCTTCGGCGTAAGGTGTCCAAGTTTTGCGGCAGACAGCGCAGCACCGAAAACACCTACCAAACCAGTGGGGTGATAACCACGAGAGTGAAAACCACCCTGAGCGGCTGCACCAATGCGCGCCGAAACCTCAACTCCGATGAGGTATGCAGCCATCATTTCTGATCCGCTTGCATCATGCCGCAAGCCCTGAGCAAAGGCTGCAGCAAGAGCAGACGCACTCGCGTGGATCACTCCATCGGTATGAGTATCATCAAAATCTAAACCGTGAATAAGTGTTCCGTTTAATAAAGCTTGATCGCGGACGGGCAATGCCATGTCAAAGCCGATTACTGGATAGCCTCCATCACCGCCCAACGCTCTAAGAGCATTAGCTGCACGTTGGCCAAATTCAAATGTTGTTGATGCCAGTGCAATTCCAAAACAGTCCAGGATATGCAGTTTAGCGCGTTCCACTACATGGCTTGGAGCCTCGTCAAGGCTAAAGTCAGCCGCAAACGCCGCGAGCGAGGCAGAAATAGTTGAATGACCCTCAAGAAAACTTGATGATGAAGGAAGCTGTTCTGGCTTTGAGATAATGTTCATAGATCGGACCTTTATTCAGCTGAAACTTGAAACCAGACCTCTCCGTCTCTCGGAGAGGAAAAATGTGAAAGCACCAAAGATGTTTCTACTCTATCATGACCGAGCCTTCCCTGGCTAATACGCAAGGTTCTCAATTAAGTCAGATATTGGAGCTTACGGCCTCGGCTATGGCCAGCGTGCGCTTTGCTTTTTCATAGATGGGGTAATCAATAAAATAACCATCAACTTGGATAGACGCAGAACCTGCTGCCTCAGCAGATTGAAAAGCATCTATGACCCTACGTGCATAAGCTACTTCTAAATCGTCAGGCGTGAACGCTGCGTTAGCAGTTGGTACCTGGCTTGGATGAATACACAATTTTCCTTGAAAACCCAGGTCTCGAGCTCTCTCTGCAGAAGCCTGAAAAGCTTCACTTTCATTCAAATGAATAAAAACAGTATCGATCGGAGGTTCAATCCCTGCAGACCTACTCTCCATTACGCAGGTAGCGCGAGCAAACTCAAGTTCCGTCTCACCCAAACTCCAGTTGATACCAAGATCAAGCGTGTAGTCACCCGCACCAAAAGCAACTCGCTTTACTCGTGAACTGGCCATAGCAATATTCCCGATTTCTTTATGCCCTTTTGCTGTTTCAATTATGGGGATCAGGTCGATTTCCCCATTCGGAATCTTATTTTCACGCTCAAGTTGAGCAATTAGCCAATCAGCTGTTTTGATTTGATCCGCACACTCGACTTTTGGCAAAACAATGCCATCCAACCAAGGACCGATAACCTCAGTTAAATCACCAAAACAATGAGGCGTCTCCATACTATTAACGCGAACATAGCCCAAACATCGACGCGAACGTTTCAAAGCTTCAACAACGATTGCACGTGTAGCAGGCTTCTCTGCCTCAGCTACAGCATCTTCCAAGTCGAGGATTACCGCGTCAGCACCGACATCAAACACTTTTGCAACTTTGCGCTCATGATCTCCTGGCGCAAACAACATTGTTCTAAGTGGCATCGATTGCTCCCAATAGACTTAGACCGGAATGATCATTAACGAACACACAGGACCGTGCAACTGATGATTTGCCAATGGTTTTTGAAACCTCATAATGCAATCACGGTTGAGCATTAATTGTGAAATTCGGAAAGCAGCATTGGAGGTTTTCATGACAGAGCCATATTCCTGGATTGATGGAGAATGGATATCCGGAAACCCGCCCATCATCGGGCCTTTAACTAACGCTGCATGGATGGCCACCGTAGTTTTTGATGGTGCTCGTGCTTATGACGGTCTCGCCCCTGATCTCGACCTTCATGCAGAAAGATGTATTGCTTCGGCTCTCGCTCTTGGCCTTGAGCCACAGGTAACGGCAAAAGAAATACAACGTCTTGCGGTAGATGGCCTCTCACATTTCCCTTCAGGTGCAGCTGTCTATATTCGCCCGATGTTCTACGGTGACGAAGGGTGGTTAATCCCTACGACAACTAAATTCTGCCTCACGCTGTTTGAACTCCCAATGAATTCACCAGATAAAGGCTTATCGATCTGCAGGACCACCCGAGTTAGGCCAACACCTCTTGCAGCGCCAACTGATGCCAAAGCTGCGTGTCTTTATCCAAATGCACACCGCATGCTTAAAGAAGCTATAAGCCGAGGTTTTGACGCTGCTGTAGTTGGGGATGCAAACGGGAACGTCGCTGAACTAACAACTTCGAATATATTTCTAGTAAAGGACGACGTCGTATCAACACCCGTACCAAACGGTACATTCCTGAATGGAATTACACGTCAAAGAACCATCAAACTTTTATTAGAAGCTGGAATAAAAGTTGAAGAGCGTACGATAGATTTTTCTGAATTAGACACTGCAGACGAACTTTTCTCGACTGGAAATGCCAACAAAATTCAACCAATTTCCCGTTATGAACACCGTTCATTTCAGCCAGGGCCGATAGCGCTTAAAGCCCAAAGGTTATATCGCACCTATGCAGAGGCTCACGGGAAATTAGTGAATTTTTGCTAGAAGTCAGAACAGAGAAACTACTATCCAACGACGATCCGGCAATTATCAGACACAGTATGTCTTGAGTGGTGGCAACCCATTAAAAGCGACCGAACAATAGGTCGAGGTGTATGCTCCAGCAGATAAAAAGTCCACTGTATCACCTGGCTTAAGATCGTCTGGAAGGTTGTAAGCCGTCTCTTGATAAAGTACGTCAACTTCATCACAGGTCGGTCCAGCAATAATCACCCTACTGGTATCGCCTTGCCCGTCTTTTGATGTGCGAATTCTATATTTTATAGCTTCATCCATGGTCTCAATGAGGCCACCAAATTTACCAACATCAAGATAGACCCAGCGTGGCCCATCTTCCATTTTATGAGACACAAGAACTACTTCACTACGGATCATTCCAGCATCTGCGACCAAGCTGCGGCCAGGCTCAATAAGGACTTCAGGGAGACGGTTCCCAAAATGCTTATGCAGTGCTGCAGTCAATGCAGAAGCATGTTCTTCGTGAGATGCGGCTTCTGTTAAATAATGGCCAGGCAATCCTCCGCCTACATTAAGCAGACGAAGATTCACGCCACGCTCGCGCAAGCTTGTGAATAGCATTGCTGCCTTACCAACAGCTACATCCCATTCACCTGCATCGCGCTGCTGAGAACCGACGTGAAAAGAGAGACCATATGGATCAAGACCCATTTGCCCAGCACTAACCAGCAGTTCTTCTGCCATGGCTAAAGAACAGCCGAACTTGCCTCCCAATGGCCAGTCTGCGGTCTTGGACTTTTCAAAACGAAGTCGGCAGTAAACTTTAGCTCCTGGAGCGGCAACTGCTAGTTTCTCAAGTTCACCCTGGCTATCAAATGCAAAAAGGCGAACACCAAGAGCATACGCCGCAGCTATATCACTCTGCTTCTTTACAGTGTTACCAAAGGAGATACGGCTTGCAGGCGCACCTGCAGCTAGCGCTTCTCGAATTTCATAAATTGACGCTGTGTCAAAACTAGAACCCATCTCAGCCAGCATACCCATTATTTGAGGTGCTGGGTTGGCTTTCATAGCGTAAAAGATGCGAGCCTGGGGCAGTGAGCGTGCCAAAGCGAGGTAATTGTCTCTGACCATGTCTAAGTCCATGACAAGGCATGGTGTAGCAGGACGCTGGTCAGCAAGAAATGTTTCTATGCGCGGTGTCATAGCAATTTCCCTAAAGCAAGAGGTAGAACGACGGACGAGTCGGGCGTGGACCCCGAACCGGCTGCCGCCCCGCCGCCGGTCCCGCGGTGGAGGCGGGATCCAGCCTGCAAACGCGCTTTGGGGCGTGCGTTTCAGATTAGGGTGCGCGGTATATTAGGTTCTCTTAAGAAACGCAACTGATTCAGATTATTTTTATTGCGCCCGAACGACACACTGCTCAATGTCACCAAAAGGCATTGAACCTGTGTGAGTTTGATAAGCAATACGCACCCTGTCGTTAAACTTCAGGAATGGGGTTCTTGGCTGCCCCTCTTCAATAATTTCAATCATTCGTGCCTCTGCGATGCAAGAAGAGCCAACAGAACGATTTCGATTAGAGACTGTGCCTGATCCAATGACTGTGCCTGCGCAGAGCCTTCGAGTACGAGCAGCATGAGCAATCAACCGGGGAAACTCGAAGTTCATATCTATCCCGGCATCCGGTCGACCAAATTCCTGACCGTTGATTTCACACACCATCGGGCCAATCAATTTTCCACCATCCCATGCATCACCGAGTGCATCAGGAGTAACAACAACAGGAGCAAAAGCACTAGCTGGCTTACCTTGATAGAAGCCAAACCCCTTTGATAATTCGCCTGGAATTATGTTCCGAAGAGATACATCGTTCACAATGGTAATAAGCTTAATGTGTTGGCCAGCCTCAGCCTCTGTTACTCCCATGGGCACATCATCCAGAACGACCGCCACTTCGGCTTCAAAATCAATCCCCCATTCATCATCGTTAAGATCAATCGGATCTCTGCATCCTTTAAAGTCATCTGAGCCGCCCTGATACATAAGTGGCTCTTCTAAAAACGTAGCTGGCATTTCAGCGCCCCTAGCTCGACGAACCAGCTCCATATGATTGAGATAAACACTCCCGTCAGACCAATTAAAACATCTTGGTAACGGCGCTGTTAGGTGAGAGAAATCTTCTAATTTGAAGGCACCTTTAAGTTTACCCTGCTCCAAGGCGACCGACGCCCGAATAAGCTCTGGTTCTATTGAAGCCCAATTATCCAGTGCGGACTGCAGCGTTGGCGCAATTTGCGGGATACAAACAGCATTTTGCAAATTCTCAGACACAATTATTAGGGTGCCGTCCCTGCCCTGTTTTAGGGATGCTAATTTCATCAATTAAATCCAAATTTGTCAGTCTTCATAGTGCCACAAATGACGCGATATAAATATCCAAAATTGAAAACCTAGTATTTAATAGAATACTATTCTATAATTATTCCTGCAGTTTACAAATATTCCAAAATGAAAAAATTACTATATGTAATTTCATTATTGGTAAACAATTTTATAAATAATTATAAATAATTGGAGAATTTTATATTGCGTTTAATCAAAGAAGCTGAAGAAATAAGTGAAATTGCATTTGGTTTTATGGCTTCAAAAGCACTTTTTGCTGCTCTTCATGTTGGAATATTTACTAAGTTATCTGAACGACCGCGTTACGCTTCTGAATTAGCGGATGAAGTCGGCGTTCCCGTAAACCGCATACAGACCCTTCTAACAGCGCTAACCGCCCTAGGCCTTGTATCAAGCCAAGGTGGGCTATTCGAAAATTCACCTGGAGCTGAAGCCTTCCTTGTTGAAGGAGCGAAATACGATTTTGGTAATTATCTAAGACTGCAGATAGACCGCCAAATGTTTCCAATCATGACAGGCCTCGAAGCGGTTGTAACTGGAGAGAGCAGTTCATCTCCCGTTATTGAGTCCTATGCTGATTGGTTCTCAGATCCCGAAGAAGCGAGACTTTACAGTGAGAGCCAGCATGCTGGATCACTTGGTCCAGGCCGCAGTGTTGCCCGTTTATTGGATTTATCAAAAGCAGAAAACCTAATGGATGTGGGGGGCGGCACTGGAGCATTTGCCATACGTCTTTGTGAGGCTAACCCAAAACTTACCGCCACCGTCCTCGACTTCCCTAATGTAGTGAAGCTTGGCGAGGAATACGTTGAAAAAGCCGGATTATCTGACAGAATTTCTTTCATAGCAGGCAATGCTTTGGAAGATGAATGGCCAGACGGTCAGGACATTGTATTGATGTCATATTTGTTCAACGGTGTGCCAGGAGATGCAATTCCAGATTTAACAAGACGTGCTTTTTCTAGCTTAAGGAATGGCGGTCATTTTCTGGTACATGATTTTATTGTTAACGATGATCGGAGTGGCCCCCCACTTGCCGCCCTGTGGCAACTGCAGCATCTAGCTTTCACTCCAGCAGCAAAATCGCTAACGCCAACATGGATCGCAGGCATGATGGAAGGAGTAGGATTTACAGAGGTTAAAACACACTCCTTAATCCCTGGAATGACACGCCTGATGCATGGCAGAAAATTCACCGCCACATAGAAGTGTGATTGACCATTGCCGATTTTTTTTTGGCTTCTATTGTTAGATTTCACAACGGCTTTTCACGCCTTGAAAAATAACTGAGGACACTCTCTCCATGACAGTCAAAGTGGAAATCTACTCAAGTATGTGGTGCCCATTCTGCTTCCGGGCCAAAAAATTGCTTCAGTCTAAAGGCGTGGACTTTATAGAAATCGATGTAGATGGAGACCCTAGGGTCCGTGAGCTGATGAGAGAGCGTGCGGAAGGACGGCATACTGTACCCCAGATCTTCATTAATGACGTTGGCATTGGAGGCTCTGACGATCTTGCTCAATTAGATCAATCTGGCAAATTAGACAGCATGTTGGCGGGCGTAGAATGACCAAGTTCAAGGCTGCATGCGTCCAAAATACCGCCGATCGTGATCCAGCGCCAAGTATGGCCAAGCTAAGCGAGCTTATTAAGCGTGCACGCGATGTTGATAGCGACCTTATTATGACACCAGAGGTCTGCCACATGTTGGAGCCAAGACGAAAGCTTGGGATAGAAAAAGCACAAATCGAAACCGCTAATGAGTCACTAGAAATATTCCGCAGCCTAGCGATTGAGACGGGAGCGTGGCTTCTAATCGGATCTATGGCAATTAAATTACAAGATGAAGAACGGATGGCAAACCGTTCTTTCTTGATAAATCCTGAGGGTAAAATCAAAGGCCGATACGACAAAATACATATGTTTGATGTCGATGTTGGTGAAGGAGATAGTTATCGAGAATCGAATGGCTATCGTCCTGGAGAAAGCGCTATCATAAAGAAATTGCCTTGGGGCAATCTAGGAATGACTATCTGCTACGACATGCGGTTTCCGAACTTATATCGAGACCTGGCTAAAGCTGGTGCAGACTTTTTAGCCGCCCCCTCAGCCTTCACAGTACCAACTGGACGCGCTCACTGGCATGTGCTTTTGAGGGCGCGTGCAATTGAAAACGGCTGCTTCGTATTTGCCCCAGCTCAAGTTGGTGAGCACGCGGAGGGTAGAAAAACGTACGGCCATTCTCTGATAGTAGACCCATGGGGAGAGGTGTTAGCTGATGGTGGAGACGACGTTGGTTTTGTTACTGCGGAAATAGATGTAACCAAGGTGAAAGAAGCGAGAAGTCGAGTGCCATCCCTGTTTAATGACAGACCTTATTCTGCGCCTAAATTAGATTGATTTATCAGATCAAAGACTTCTTAAATTAAGGACCTTAGATCCCGTAGATCCTTGTTCTTGAAAATTTTTTCCTCAGAAGTCGCTCTTGGCATCTCAAATGCCGTGGTCATAATCTTACGCAACAAGTGCGAGTGGATCATTAGTAAATGTCTAGTTCCGACCCTACAGTGACGCGAGAAAATGACGGGGCAATAGCGGTACTCCGTATCTCCAACCCAAAACGGCGCAATGCTTTTTCCCCGGAGGTAAGAGGAGCCCTGGTAGGGCATATGAACGATATCGCAACTGACAATGCTATTCGTAGTATTGTTATCACTGGAGCTGGCAAAACATTCTCTGCAGGCGGCGACCTGTCAACCATGCAGGATATGACCGCATTCGAAGGTAGAGAACGTATTCGCGCAGGGCGCGCGATGGTCGAAAGCATATGGCGAAGTGAAAAACCAGTTGTTGCCGCAGTTGAGGGTTTTGCGTTTGGAGCAGGCCTCTCCCTTGCGTTGCTTGCCGACTGGATCGTTGCAGCTGAGGATGCCTCTTTTTGCGCATCTTTTGGCCGTGTTGGGTTGATGGGTGATATGGGCCTTTTTTGGACATTGCCTCAAAGAGTTAGCGCCGGCAGAGCTCGACGCATATTGATGCTAGCCGAAGTAGTTACAGCACAAGAAGCACTTAAAATCGGCCTGGTTGAAGAAATATCCAACAACGGCAAAGCTCTAGACCAGGCGATGGCAAAAGCTCAAGCAATGGCAGAAGCGGCCCCCCTTCCAAATAGGCTGACTCGTGAGGCACTCGGACAATTCCCGGCCACCTTAGATGACATGCTGGCCTACGAGGCCCATGGACAGGGCCTCTTATTCACTAGCGCAGATACCAAAGAGGGGCTTGCATCATTTTTTGAAAAACGCCGCCCTGTATTTCAAGGAGCCTGAAATAATGGCTGAAAAAATGACAGTTAATGTGACACGAGAAGGACCAATTGCAGTTCTTGAGATAGATAATGTTTCACAACGAAACGCATTAACTATGGCGGTCAAGTCGGTTCTCGTTCCCGCTCTCAAAGAAGCCGAAGAAGACACAGGTGTTCGCTGCATAGTCATAACAGGCGCTGGCAACACCTTCTCTGCAGGTGGGGACGTTAGCCTTTTTGGTGATATGACGCCCGCTAAGGGACGTCAAATAGTCTTTGATCAACGCAACTTCCTTCACCTTATGCTCCGAGGAGACACCCCAATTGTTGCTGCGGTTGAAGGTTTTGCTTACGGAGCCGGTTTCGGTCTTGCGATGGCCGCTGACTATATCGTTGCTGCTGAGGACGCAAAATTTTGCGCCGCTTTTAATAAGATTGGATTAATGCCAGATGGGGGCCTTCTCTGGACTTTACCCCAACGTGTAGGCATGGGCCGTGCAAAGGACATGCTTATGTGTGCAACAGTAGTCGATGGTGTTGAAGCAAAAAGGTTAGGCATTGCTGACCAACTAGCCAAACCTAATCAAGCATTAAATGCAGCCATGGATAGAGCTGCAGCTTTTGCTTCAGCTGCACCTCTTGCTGTAGCCACTATTAAGTCAGCTTTTGCCCGTTACCCTCTTGATCTTGAGCAGGCCTTTGCAATCGAAAGTGATGCGCAGCCTGCACTGATGCAGAGTGAGGATGCTAAAGAAGCACGGCGTGCGTTTTTCGCTAAAGAAAAACCAAACTTCCGAGGAGCCTGAGAAATGTCTAATCCAGGCTGCAGCCTAGAAATTGCAAATGGCATAGCTACCATCACGATGTCGGACTCAAAGAAAAGGAACGCTCTTTCAACACCTGTTGTTAGCGACTTAAACAATCATGTCGATACCGCACTAACGCATCCAGACGTTCGGGCAGTCATTCTTACAGGAGCTAATGGTATATTTTCGTCCGGAGGCGATATCTCTGGGTTTGACAAAGACGACATACCCTTACGTCGTCGGATGCCACGATTACATCGTTTATGCGGAAAAATAGCCCACTCAGAAAAACCATTTATCGCTGCGGTTGAGGGGGGAGCTTTTGGTGGCGGCCTCTCTCTTGCTCTTTTGGCGGATCAGGTCGTTGCCGCTGACAACGCTCGCTTTTGTGCCAGCTTTGTAAAAATTGGCCTTATGCCAGATCTAGGACTTCTATCCACCCTCCCTGCACGTGTTGGTATCGGCCGTGCAAAGGAAATCCTGATGCTGGGCGAAGATGTGGCGGCAGTTACCGCGCTTGAAGATGGCCTTGTAGATGAGTTGTCTCCCCCCGGACAAGCCCTGACAAGGGCTATGAGCTTAGCAAACGAATTTGCAAGTATGGCACCACTCGCTCTTGCTTACACAAAAGCTACTGTAATGCGCTGGCCAATGACGCTCCCTCAAGAGCTTGCTTGGGAAGCTCAAGGTCAGGGCCTATTATTCACTACCGATGATCTTCAGGAAGGCCGACAAGCATTCTTTGAAAAAAGAAAGCCAAATTTCAGCGGCAGTTAGATTTAAAAATTTTCCGCACCAGAATGCCTAACCATATAACTTTTCTAAGTTTAAATTACTTTGAAATACTCTTATTTTATATAATTTTTAAGATTAATCTAAAAATATATAGTGCTGTTTTTATTCAATTTAAATATAGTTTTTGGGATAATTAAATATGGGATTTCCTAAAAATTTTCACCAAAAAGATCTTTAGTTAATTCGGCCATATTCCCGGTGGAAAAAATCATCTGTATGTTGTCCCCTTAATTCTAAATTATTCTCAGCAGTCAGGAATTTAAGATGGCGTCTAATAAAAAGCTTTTGGTATTGCCCGGTGATGGTATCGGACCAGAGGTTGTCGGCGAAGTCAGGCGAATAGTTGATTGGATGGATCAGCGCCGCCACGTGTCTTTTGATATATCGGAGGGTCTTGTAGGGGGCGCCTCGATCGACGCTCATGGCACCCCTCTGACAGACGAGACTATGGCCGAGGCAATGAATGTTGACGCTGTATTATTTGGGTCAATTGGTGGACCAAAATGGGAAACTCTTCCTTTTAACTCCCAACCAGAACGTGGCCTTCTGAGGCTTAGAAAAGAGATGGATCTCTTCGCTAACCTCCGCCCCGCTATGGTCTTTGATGCTCTAGCAGATGCCTCATCACTAAAACACGAGTTAGTGGCCGGCTTAGATATTATGATTCTTCGAGAGCTCACGGGAGGCGTATATTTTGGCGAGCCACGCGGGATAGAAACCCTCCCATCTGGAGAGCGGAGAGGTTTTAACACGCAATCTTACACAGAGAGCGAAATTGAACGCGTTGCGCGAGTTGGATTTGAATTAGCCCAAAAGCGGAATGGCAAACTCTGCTCTGTGGAAAAAGCAAATGTTATGGAGTCCGGAGTTCTCTGGCGCGAGGTAGTCTCTTCAATTGCCGGTGATTATCCAGATGTAACGCTGTCTCATATGTACGCTGATAACTGCGCTATGCAGATTGTTCGTAACCCAAAACAATTTGATGTGATTGTCACCGACAACCTATTTGGGGACATTCTATCAGACTGCGCAGCAATGCTCACAGGTTCTCTGGGGATGCTACCATCTGCGTCTCTAGGTGCCGAAGACCCAACCACTGGTAGAAGAATGGCCCTATATGAGCCAGTCCACGGTTCTGCACCTGACATTGCAGGACAAGGCAAGGCTAACCCGCTGGCGGAAGTATTAAGTTTTGCGATGTTACTCCGGTATTCCTTTGATATGGGCGAAGACGCCGACATCATCGAAGCAGCAGTTGGTAATGTACTGGGAGCTGGGATTCGTACTGCGGACATAGCTGCTCCAGGTCAGACAGCAATCTCCACCTCAGAAATGGGCACCGCGCTCCTCAAGGAGCTCGACAAGCTGGCTGCGTGATCCGCACACGCTTTGCCCCAAGCCCCTCGGGCCGCCTCCATCTCGGTCATGCATATGCGGCATGGTTTGCATGGAATGCGGCCCTTCGGGCAGACGGTGAATTTCTACTGAGGATTGAAGATCTAGACCAAACGCGAAGTCGCGTTGAATATGAAGCTGGAATAATTGAGGACCTAATCTGGCTTGGCTGTCACTGGCATGGTGCAGTAGTTCGCCAGTCAGAGAGAGCACCAGCCCATCAAGAATATCTCACTAAGCTTATAGATTTGGGCCACGTTTACCCCTGTTTTTGTACGCGGAGAGATATTCTTAGAGAAATTGCCGCTGCAGGCAATGCACCTCATGGACCAAGCGGCCCGATATACCCAGGAACTTGTCGCTCTATCCCTCGTGAAGAATCAAAAGAACGAATAGCATCTGGAGAGAACCACGCTCTCCGTCTGAACATCATTCAGGCGGCACAAGAGGCAGGCCCTATAAGATGGAAAGATATTGATGCGGGAACCTTTGAGGCCAAGCCCGAACGATTTGGTGATATTATACTAGCAAGGAAAGACGCACCGGCTGCTTATCACCTTGCTGTTGTGATTGATGACGCTGCATCAGGCGTTACTCTCGTAACTCGGGGCGACGATCTCCTTGCTGCCACAGACATCCAGGTCCTGCTTCAAAGACTTCTAGGTCTTCCACAACCTCTATACCACCACCATCGACTTTTACTTGGCTCAAATGGCAAGCGCCTGGCAAAAAGGGACCAATCGGCGACAATCCAGTCACTCAGAGAAGCCGGTTATTCGCCAGACGAAGTCCTTAACAAATGTCAGATATAATTCTTCCAATTCGCTCGATATTACCCAATGTTTCCGAATGTTCCTGACCTGGCCATTGGACTCTTAGCAAGATGTGATCAGTGCCCGTTATCTCAGCGTAGCGGAGTATTTCATCCTTCGCTTCTTCAACATCTCCAATGATAAATCTGCCTTTGGCAAAATCCCCAAAGCCAGCCGCAAAATCTCCACCGGCAGTCTCGCCCTGCCCCCAAGAACTATAGGCCTGATACTTGTACATTAGAGGCCCTCGGCTTGCTTCCTCCGCATGAGCCTTATCACGACCCACGAAACATTCTCGAATTACGGGGCAAGCGACGTTCGGATCAAGTCCATTAGCCACCCGTTCCTCGCGGAAAGCAGATAAGTAGTTAAGAATAGATTCTGTCGAAAGTGTTGGAGCTACGCACCAAGCATCAGCTAGACGCGCGGCTCGACGCACCGAGGCTTCCACATCCCCGCCTAGCCAAATTGGAGGTCTTGGCTGTTGCTTAGGTTGTACGGCCGGTTTTGCACCATCAAGTGTGAAATGCTTACCTTGAAAATCGACAGTCTTTTCGGTCCATAGACGCTTGATGATCTCCACGCCCTCTGTCAAACGGCCAACCCGTTTTTTCATATCCACACCCATGGCCTGGAATTCTTCCGGCCGGTAACCCAATCCAGCACATAGCACATAATTACCATCAGTTAGCCAATCGATGGTCGCACCTTCCTCGGCTGCCAACACGGGGTTCATCATAGAAAGCAAGAGGACACCTGGCCCAAGCTGCATTCCTTTGGCTTCCTCTGCCAAAGCACCCATAAGCGGAACTGTCTGAAACATGCCCATCGGGCCAGTCAGCAAATGCTGGCCAATAATCAAGGAGCCGAACCCAGCTTCCCTTGCTGCTCGCACCTGATCCTTGAGAGAATTGAGCACGTCATCTGGACGTTCCTCCTCAGACCATTGCATGGCTGTAAACATCCCTATCTTCATGGCCGAGCCTTCCTTTTGTACAATCGAGGAATCATCTTATCTGATTCTCGCGGATCCAATCTATGGCTCGACAACTACATATTAATCTTTTTGTCCAATCACGGGGGCATCACGAGGGAAGTTGGCGCCACCCGAAGGCAACTCCGAAAGCCCTTACCGACATAAGTTATTTGCAAGAAATGGCTCAGTTAGCTGAGCGCGGGAAATTAGATTCAGTATTCTTGGCCGACCAACTGAATGTTACTCAAGACGCCACCCGAGCCCCCCGAAATTGGTTGGAACCGATCACCGTGCTTCCGGCTATTGCAGCCGTGACAGAGCGTGTAGGCCTTATCGCAACTGCTTCAAGCACTTACTCGGAGCCGTTTAATCTCGCCCGACAATTTGCCTCAATAGATCATATTTCAGGGGGAAGAGCAGCTTGGAATATTGTTACATCTTGGTCGGCAGCTGCAGCGAGTAATTTTGGGGACGAGAGCCAAATTAGTCATTCTGACCGGTATGTGAGAGCAGAGGAGTACATGCAAGTAGTCAAAGCTCTTTGGAGCAGTTGGGACGAAGGGGCAATTGTAGATAATAGAGCTACCGGTGAATATATTCGCGAGGGCAGCTTTCGACCAATTAATCACAAGGGAGCGCTCTATTCTGTTGCAGGCCCCTTAAACGCTCCTCGAGGACCGCAAGGCAGGCCAGTTTTGGTTCAAGCAGGTTCATCTGACACAGGAAAAGCTTTTGCAGCTAGACATGCAGAAGCCGTGTTCACCGCGCACCTGGAACTAAAGACTGCTAAAGATTTCTACAGTGACCTTAAAGCAAGGGCTTTAGAATTCGGTAGAGATCCAGAGCATGTGATTATTCTACCAGGCCTATCACCCATGATCGGGTCAACAGAATCAGAGGCACAACAATTTTCTGAAGAACTTGATGCCCTTACAGATCCCGAAATAGGCCGCAAGCGGCTATCAGCGCGATTTGGCGGTTATGACTTCTCGCACCTTCCTTTAGATGTTCCTCTTAGACCAGAAGACTTTCCCACCCCAGAAACAGTCGAAGCCGCTCGCAGTCGCGCAGAAACAATTGTGGGTTTTGTTAAGCGTGAGCAAGCGACGCTCCGCCAGTTGCTTACTAAGCTTGCTGGCGCCAGGGGACACTTCACTTTTGCCGGCACACCGAACCAAGTTGCGGATTTGATGGAAACGTGGGTTGAAGCAAAAGCGGCGGACGGCTTCAATCTAATGCCGCCGGTCCTGCCTTGGATGGCAGAGATCTTTATTGACGAGGTACTTCCAATTTTACGAAAGCGGGGTCTGTTCCGGGAGGAGTATTCGGGAAGCACCCTCAGGGACCACTTAGGATTACCTAAACCTTCTTAGTAGTTTTTCTATATTTATTAGTTAGTTATATTTTTTACTTAACGTTTTTTATTAAATAAATAACTATAAAGCTAATATTAGAGCACCTTCTAAACTGAGTTTTGTTAGAAACATCTCATGGAACTAAGTAGCTCGCAATCAGAGCATAGAGCTTATACAATATCTGGATGGATTGGAATCAACCCATCGATATCTATTGCGAAAGGTTAAGCCCAGAATTCTGGGCAGAGCCTGTTAATGCTATCACCAACCTGGCCTTTGTAGCTGCTGGTGTCTGGGCTTTTCTCTATGCAAGAGCTCGCAGCGTCCTTGATCCCGCAATCATAGGACTGTCAATTCTTTCAACTTGCGTAGGTGTGGGATCTTTTCTGTTCCACACTTTTGCTGTCCAGTGGGCAGGCATCGCCGATGTTGGTTCAATTGCCTTATTTATGATTGCAGGAATGTTGATTGGTCTTCGACGATTGTTTGCCATCAGTTGGCTTTGGGCAACCATTGCAGCAATTGGTTTTGCAATAGTTATTTTTGTTGGCCCTGAACGTTTTAATATCGAAATTCCAGCTTTAGGCGAAGGTAACCGGTATCTACCGGCTGTGATAGCTCTTGGCATGATATCAGGTACGTTGGCACTCAAGCGTCGTGAGGCATCCAGGCCGATTGCCTCTGCAGCTTGCATTCTCAGTCTATCACTTGTTTTTAGAACCATTGATGCTGGTATATGTGAGGCTTTTCCTCTCGGGACACACTTCCTGTGGCACATTCTCAATGGGTGTGTTTTGGCTTTAATTATGTATTCGATAATTCGATATCAAATTCATAGTGGTGATTAAAATAGGGCCGGTTATTCTTTGGACCGAACTTTGTTGCCTATATTTGATAGGGCCCATCGGCCTGACAGCTCTTCTCAGATTTGAGCTTCTCAATATTTCAAAGGTGCCACTAGTTTTTTTCGCGCTCTTTATTCTGTCTATCTTGCTTTTAGCTAAAACGCCCAGCTTTAAATGGCGTTCCCTGCTCCCTTCATCCTGGCGGCCAGAATGGAGAATAGTAGTTGTTTTTTTGTTAATCGGCGCAACCTTCATGATCTCAATAATCCAACTGACAAATCCAAACCATTTTTTTGGATTTCCCAGACGCGCACCAGAAATTTACCTAATTGTGATGAGCCTCTACCCCATACTGTCGGTTATTCCGCAGGGGATTATATACCGAGTTCTTTTCTTTAAACGATATGGTGAGCTGTTTTCAGACATTAGAATTGCGCTTCTTATAAGCTCAATAGCATTTTCCTTTGCTCATCTTCTATTTCAAAACTTATTTGCTGTCTGCCTTACTTTTTTTGGGGCGCTTGTCTTCAACTGGGCACACCATGTTCGAGGTTCTTTTTGGACAGCAAACCTACTTCATGTAGTCGGAGGTTGGTGCATTTGGACCATTGGCCTAGGCGAGTATTTCTATCACGGGGCCATCTAATGCACCCTTAGAACAAATCAGATTAACGATGCGCCTTAATTAAATCTCTAAGCTGTGTTTTCTGCTGCTGCCGCTCATCAAAATTTGAGAAATCAAGCCACGCTTCGTAAGCAGAACGAAGTCCCGGCCACTCACTGTCTATAATGGAGAACCACGTTGTATCTCTATTTCTACCTTTATAAACGACAGCTTGGCGGAAGAGCCCTTCGTATCTGAAGCCAAATCTGACCGCCGCCCTTTTTGAGGGGGCATTCAAGCTATCGCACTTCCACTCATAACGCCGATAACCTAATTCATCAAAAACGCGGCGCATTAATAAGAACATTGCTTCGGTCGCTGCTGGCTTGCGCTGCAGAAGTGGCGAGTAGTGAATGTTCCCCACTTCAATAACCCCATTCAAAGGGTCTATTCTCATCAAAGAAGCAACTCCAACCGGTTTTCCTGTTGAAATATCAATGATTGCATGAAAAAGCGGGTCTTCGCTTAAGCAGGATGTTTCGATCCATTGCAAGCAAGCGTCCTCGTTCGAAAACGGTTCATGCCCAAGATAAGTCCAATTTGCACCGCCTCTATCTAAAGCGAAGGCTTCATAAAGCGAAGCCCCGTGCTCTACCGCATTGATTGGCTCAATACGACAAAACCTTCCCTCAATTGGCGATCTTGGCGGCAAGGAACGCGATGACCAACTATCCGCAATTTCACCAATGGCTTGTCCAAGATGGTTGGTTCTAATGGGCAAAATACATCCTCCTAGGTTTATAAAACTCATCTTACTTTACGCGAACTTTGACTCATCATTCTCTCAGAAAGCATAGTTTAAAAAACTTCAACGAAAGTCCTGATTAGCTATCATTAAAAGTTGATGATCAAGCGCGCATTCACGGACACATGAAAAGGATATGGCTGATGGCAGAACAGTTCTCTGAAATTTCTGGAGAGTTAGCCCAATGGATTTCTGAGCAAAAAATATTTTTTACCGCCACAGCAGCGCCGAATTCTCGCGTTAACCTCTCTCCAAGAGAAGGAAGTGCCTTACGGGTGCTAGATCCTAACTCGGTTGTTTATCTCGATAAGACGGGAAGTGGCAACGAAACGGCTGCTCATTTAAAAGCTGATGGCAGAATGACTATTATGCTCTGCTCAGTTGAAGGCCCGCCGAGAATCTTAAGACTTTTTGGACAAGGCCGAGTAATTCATCGAGATAGTAATGAGTATGATAAAATTTTACAGGCCCGATATGAAGGAACAGCACCGCCGGGAGCGCGACAGATAATTCATCTTCGGTTAGACCTTGCACAAACTTCCTGTGGTTTTGGCGTTCCTTTGTTTTCATTTGAACGCGAAAGAGACGTCTTGGTCCGATGGGCCGCTGGAAAAGGTGAAGCAGGAATTTCTGCTTATTGGGCAGAGAAAAATCAGACTAGCATCGACGGTCTTCCAACAGGTATTCTTGACGCGCCAGAACAGTAAATCCTACTTAGTCGCGATTTGCTCGCTCGCGGCTTGCATCAGTTCATCCATTTTCGCACGGAACCGTGAACTGCTAATCTCGATTCCTGCGGCCTTCATGTCTGCTAAAACTTCCTGAACCAAATGTTCATCATCCAGTTTTTGAAATTGTGATGAACACAAATCAGCTGCGTATGCTGACAGAGCCTCACCAGATAATCCCATTTCTGCACCAACCCACTCACCGAGCAACTGATTGCGAAGAGTGATAAAGCTAGATCTGAATGCAGAGCCAAGTTTTGTATTGGCATCAGAATTATTCTCACACTCAGAGCTCATGGCCACTCCACTTAATTAGCAAGTCTGCTTTTTTACTTACGTTCCTGTAACAATTGAGGTAGTTAACTCGCCCTAGTATTCAAAGGGTTTCCTCTTAGAAAACGGAACAAAGTTTTATGTGCACTGTTGTTCTGCTTCGGCGTCCAGAGCATGAATGGCCATTACTTGTTGCAGCAAACAGAGATGAACGAGTCAGTCGAGCATGGGACCCCCCTGCTCGTCATTGGCCAGATCGTGCGGAAGTGATTGCAGGCAGAGATCGCGAAGCAAACGGCTCTTGGCTTGGAATGAATGACCATGGGGTAGTTGCTGCAATTCTTAACCGGTCCGGAAGCCTTGGGCCGGCCCCCGATAAGCGCAGCCGAGGAGAACTGGTACTAGATGCATTAGATCATGCGGCCGCGCCTGATGCAGCAGAAGCTCTATCTGAAATTGATGCTGCCGCATTTAAAAGTTTCAATCTCGTTATTGCTGATGCTGAGCGAGCCTTCTGGGTAAAAGGTGAAGGAAACGGGGCTCCAGAAGTCTCGGAAGTACCTGAAGGCATATCTATTTTCACCGCACACGATATGAATGATGTGCTGTCATCTCCTCGAACCCGCCATTACCTTCCTTTATTTCAGAAAGCCCCTCCACCAAATCCGCAGCTTGGTGAATGGACAGCCTGGGAAAATCTGGTTGCATCTAGAGAAATGGGAGCTGGGCAGACCGACGCCAACGCTGCTATTCACGTTGAAACAGATTGGGGATTTGGAACAGTTTCGACTTCTTTGATCGCCTTGCCTTCGCTTGCAAATACAAATCTTACCCCTAAATGGCGCTTTACCGAGGCTTGGCCGATACGACAACCGTACCGAGACATCTTGGCGTAACTGAACGCAATGCATTCAAGGTCCGCATATCGTATAAGATAAAACGACTCTGGTATTGAGAATATCAATATCAGTCATTTTTATAGTTATATCGAAAGTTGCCCCGCCATGGCCCGCCGCAGACGCATTTATGAAGGTAAGGCAAAGGTTTTATTTGAAGGACCTGAGCCAGGCACAATTGTCCAGTACTTTAAGGACGACGCCACTGCATTCAATAATCAGAAGCATGCCGTACTTGAAGGAAAAGGCGTACTCAATAACCGCATTAGTGAGTACCTCATGATGCGACTTCAGGACGTCGGTGTGCCAACGCATTTCATTAAACGACTAAATATGCGGGAACAGCTTGTCAGGGAAGTTGACATAATTCCGATAGAAGTAGTGGTTAGAAATGTTGCGGCAGGCTCATTCTCTAAACGATTTGGCGTAGCAGAAGGTTCACCATTACCTCGCTCAATCGTGGAATACTATTATAAAGCAGATGAGCTAGGCGACCCAATGGTAACCGAGGAACATATAACTGCCTTTGGATGGGCTTCACCTGCTGACCTAGATGATATGTTCAATCTTGCACTCAGGATAAATGATTATCTTACAGGGCTTTTCATAGGTTGCGGTCTCCGGCTAGTTGACTTCAAAGTTGAGTTTGGCCGTCACCTTACCGAAGACTCTGAACAAATCGTTCTAGCAGATGAAATTAGTCCCGACAGCTGTCGGCTCTGGGATATAACTTCCAACGAAGTTCTGGATAAAGATCGGTTTAGAAAGGATATGGGAGGCGTAATCGAGGCATATCGTGAGGTGGCGCGACGTCTGGGTATTCTTCAAGAGCAAAATGCAAATGTGACGGAAATTAACTCGGGAAAACCAAAAACAACTGGTCCAAAGTCTATCGAAGGAGGCAAGGAATGAGGGCTCGTGTTTCGATCCGTTTACGCCCTGATGTCCTTGATCCTCAGGGTAAGGCAATTGGACAGGCATTAGTCACCTTGGGTTTTTCGAGTGTTAATAATGTTCGCCAAGGCAAGCTTATAGAATTGGATGTGGAAGCTTCAGATGTCGGCAGTGCCGAACAGCAAGTACAGGCGATGTGCGAAAAATTACTCGCAAACCCAGTGATTGAAGATTATGACATAGAGATCATAGCCTAATGCGCACAGCTATAGTCGTTTTTCCAGGTTCTAATCGAGAGCGTGACATGGCTCTCGCCTGCCAGCGCGCATTTAATACAGACCCTATCTTTGTTTGGCATGCTGACACAGATCTTCCTGAAGTCGATTTAGTTACTCTGCCAGGCGGCTTCAGTTATGGGGATTATCTTAGGCCAGGCGCTATCGCTGCAAGAGCCCCTATAATGGATGCCATCAGAGCCCATGCTCGAAAAGGGCGCCCGGTGCTAGGTGTATGCAACGGTTTTCAAATTTTAATTGAGTCTGGACTTCTAGCAGGCGCCCTTCTCAGAAATTCTGCCCTAAAATTTGTCTGCAGAGAGACGACGCTGATCTGTGGAACCTCCAACTCCCCATTCACTCGCGAGATGCAGGCTGGGACAAGCAAAATAACGGTCCCTGTAGCTCACCATGACGGCGGCTATTTTGTAACTCCAGACCAGAAAAAAATGTTGGAAGATCGTGACCTCGTCGCTTTTCGTTATGAACCTGGGGACAACCCTAATGGTTCTACTGGAGACATTGCAGGTGTTCTAAGTGCTGATCGGAATGTACTCGGTTTAATGCCTCACCCAGAAAATGCAGTGGACCCTCTCACAGGCGGTGATGATGGTTTAATTATTTTCAAAAGCTTATTAGCGGCGGCCTAAACAAATGCTCCCAGAAGAACCAGAAATTACCGAAGAATTGGTTGCCGCTCATGGTTTAACCCCAGAAGAGTACCAGCTTGTACTTCAGATAATGGGGCGATCACCAAATCTAACAGAGCTCGGTGTTTTTTCTGCGATGTGGAGCGAACATTGTTCATATAAGTCATCTAAGAAGCACTTAAAAACTCTGCCTACCGAAGCCCCATGGGTTATTTGTGGACCTGGCGAGAACGCAGGCGTTGTGGACATTGGCGATGGTATGGCTGCGATCTTCAAGATGGAAAGTCATAATCACCCATCATTCATTGAGCCTTACCAAGGCGCTGCAACGGGTGTTGGGGGAATCCTGAGAGATGTGTTCACAATGGGTGCTAGGCCTATCGCTAATCTCAATGCCCTTCGGTTTGGCAGTCCCGACCATCCAAAGACTAAGAGCCTGGTTGCAGGTGTTGTAGCCGGCATTGGAGGTTATGGAAATTGTGTTGGTGTCCCCACTGTTGGAGGGGAATGTGAGTTTGATGCTTCTTACAATGGCAACAATCTCGTAAACGCAATGACAATTGGTGTGGCTCAGGCAGATAGAATTTTTTATTCAACTGCTGCTGGTGTTGGCAACCCTGTTGTATATGTGGGATCTAAAACTGGACGTGATGGAATTCACGGAGCATCCATGGCATCCGCTGAATTTGATGATGAATCAGAAGCTAAGAGGCCAACTGTGCAGGTTGGCGATCCCTTTGCCGAAAAACTACTAATCGAGGCTTGTCTTGAATTAATGGCAACTGATGCAATCGTGGCCATTCAAGATATGGGAGCAGCTGGCTTAACATCCTCCTCCTTTGAAATGGCTGGTAAAGGTGGGCTAGGCCTCGACCTCTATCTTGACCAAGTTCCCATGCGTGAAGATGGTATGACACCCTATGAGTTGATGCTTTCCGAAAGCCAGGAACGCATGCTCATTGTAATGAAGCCAGGTCAGGAAGATGTTGCTGCGAATATTTTTCTAAAGTGGGGTCTCGATTTTGCTGTAATTGGTAAACTTACAAATACCGGTCGCATGAGACTGCATTGGCATGGCGAAATTGCTGGTGATTTGCCTATCCAACCACTTTCAGAAGCCTCTCCTGAATATGATCGCCCGTACGTCATTCCTCCAGCTCGACCTCACTTAGACCCCCATTCAGTTAAGGGTGAGGATTTAAGCTCTGCTCTTGTTAAGCTTGTTGGTGGACCAAACCTATCTTCCCGGCGCTGGATATGGGAACAGTATGATAGCCTTGTAAGAGGTGACACAATTCGAGGGCCCGGTGGAGACGCAGCATTAATTCGTTTAGGTGACGGACCTAAAGGCCTAGCTGCGACAAGTGATGTTACTCCAAGATACTGTGTAGCAGACCCTGTTGAAGGTGGCCGTCAAGCTGTAACAGAAGCTTGGCGCAACCTTATCGCGTCTGGCGCAAGGCCGTTAGCAGTCACAGACAATCTAAACTTTGGCAATCCTGAGAAGCCTGAAATTATGGGCCAATTTGTTGGCTGCATTCAAGGAATGGGGGAAGCCTGCCGAGCTTTGAATTTCCCTGTAGTTTCGGGGAATGTATCACTCTACAATGAGACCAATGGTCAAGCAATTTTACCGACGCCAACCATTGGTGCCATTGGCATTGTCGATGATATAAATAAAGCAACAACTCTGGCTTTAGAATCTGGCTTAGACCTACTGCTTGTAGGCGAAACCGAAGGCTGGCTTGGTGCCTCACGTTATCTAATGGAAATCGAAGGAAGGGCTGATGGGGCCCCTCCACCGGTTGATCTTTCAACCGAACTTCAGAACGGAAAATTCGTCTCTGAAATGATCTCAAAAGGTCTTTGCCGTATTTGTCATGACCTTTCAGGTGGAGGGCTTGCAGTAGGCCTTGCAAAGATGGTCATAGCTGGTGGCGTTGGAGCCAATATCCAAATACCAGATGGGGTAACTGCGGTGTTCTGGTTATTTGGGGAAGATCAAGCACGGTATCTCCTGGCGGTGTCTGAAACGACCCGTGTGATTGAGGAAGCAAAGAAGGCGGGCGTTCCTATATCGTGCGTTGGTCAAACAGGCGGTGAAAAGTTGACTGTTAATGACGCAATATCCATATCAATCTCAGACTTAGAGCAAGCACATGAAGGATGGTTTCCAACCTTCATGGCGGGGGCCTAAGCTGAACGAAGAGGAACGCGCCATGGCTATGGATGCAAGTCAAATCGAGCAACTTATCAAAGAGGCGATGCCAGACGCGACTGTCGAAATACGTGATTTGGCAGGCGATGGCGATCATTACGCTGCGCATGTCACTTCAATTGCTTTCAAAGGCAAAAATAGAGTGCAACAACACCAACTAGTTTATGCCGCCCTTAAAGGGAGAATGGGTGGAGAATTACACGCCCTTGCTCTCCAAACCTCAATACCTGAGGATGCCTAACCTCTTTTTTTGAAGGAGACTTTCATGTCTGACGTAAATGCACGTATCCAAGCTGAAATCGACGAAAACGCGGTTGTTCTATTTATGAAAGGCACACCTGTTTTTCCGCAGTGCGGTTTCTCTGCAATGACTGTCCAAGTTCTTACTCACGTAGGAGTCCCGTTTAAAGGAATCAACGTTCTAGAAGATATGGACATTCGCGAGGGTGTGAAGCAATTCTCAAATTGGCCAACCATTCCTCAGCTTTATGTAAAGGGAGAGTTCATCGGTGGCTGCGACATCGTTCGCGAAATGTATGAGTCCGGCGAACTTGAGCAACTGATGAATGACAAAGGTGTAGTAGCTGCCGAGCAAGAAGCTTAATAAAGTTTAGCAGGAGGCGTTGGCATGAACGTGTTTGATGCCATCGCGCTCCTTCTCGTCGCCACAGCATTAGCGGCATATATTAATCATCGATTACTGAGATTACCCCACACAATCGGCGTAGCCCTAGCCGCATTGATTGGGTCTTTCATCGTACTCCTTATAGATATACTCCTACCCAGCCTGTCGCTCGCCGAGCGAATGGTTAGTTTTATAGATAGCTTGGAGTTTGCCGACACTCTGCTGCAAGGAATGTTGAGTTTTTTGCTGTTTGCTGGGGCGCTTCATGTAGACCTAGACCGTCTTGCAGAGCGGAAATGGCCAATCGCACTCCTGGCAACTGCAGGCGTATTAATCTCAACATTTGTTGTGGCCACCGTAGTCTTTTTCGGTTTTGCCATAATTGGTCAACCGATACCCTTTATTTGGGCCCTAGCCTTTGGCGCTCTCATTTCCCCTACGGATCCCGTTGCCACTCTTGGAATACTAAAGTCTTTAAGAGTTCCGCCGTCCGTTGCTGCAAAAATCGCCGGTGAAAGTCTTTTTAACGATGGCGTTGGGGTTGTCGTTTTTATTGTAATTCTTGGAATTGCATCTGGTACCGGCGGAGGCGACAGCGCTTCAGAAGTAGCAATTTTTGCTGGCGAGATTTTCGTATTAGAAGCTTTTGGAGGGGCGTTACTAGGATTGGTTGCCGGATATTGTTGTTTTCTGGCTCTCGCAAGTGTTGATGATCACATAGTGGAAATCTTGTTAACGCTTGGGCTATGCACGGGCGTCTATTCACTTGCCTCATCTCTTCATCTTTCTGGCCCAATAGCAGTTGTCATTGCAGGACTTTTAATTGGCAATCAAGGCGTTGACCGTGCAATGACCGATCATACCCGCGATAATCTTCTGCGGTTTTGGGAACTTTCAGACGAAATTCTTAATTCAGTTCTTTTCATGCTGTTGGGAATGGAAGCAATTGTAGTTGGCCTATCATGGGAATTGCTTCTAGCTGGAATAGTCGCAATCATCGCTATGCTCGCTGGAAGAGTTTCAGCAGTCGCAGCCGTTCTTTTTGCCTTCCGTCATACTGATGACTTCGACAAAGGATCAGGAAAAGCGCTGATTTGGGGCGGGCTTAAAGGAGGTATCTCCGTCGCCCTTGCACTTTCCTTACCAGAGAGTGACGCAAAATCGGTACTTATCGGGGTAACTTATATTGCCGTGGTATTCTCCTTACTTGCTCAAGGGCTTACGCTTCAGAGGGTACTAGGGCGAGCTTTTACCGATAGTTAATTATTCTTAAGCATTTAAGTGTTTGATAAAGCGCACCACGCGATATAAACCGCTTTATAATTTTGTGCTTTTTAATCTCTAACAAAATGTGAGCATCAATCCAGTGAACAATGCAGACTTAATTGTCCAGTCCCTGAAAGAAGCGGGCATCACCCACGGTTTCGGTATCCCAAGCGGCAACGTGTTGCCCATGATTGATGCCATGCGGCGCGGAGGAATGGAATTTGTTTTGACTGCACACGAAGGCTCCGCTTCTTTCGCGGCCGACGTGATGGGCAGACTAACAGGGAACCCTGGATTTTGTATAGCGACCCTTGGACCAGGAGCAACTAATCTTGCGACGGGCGTAGGTTCTGCGTTCCTAGACCGTTCTCCAATGATCGCCATCACTTGTAATTTAAATACGCCGCAACTTGGCAGACGAATTCAAATGTGGATTGATCACCACGCACTCTTCAGACCAATAACCAAAGCAACTTTAGCTGCCAGGCATGACAATGTTGCTGAAGTAATGCGGGAAGCAATCTCAATTGCGCTGGCTGAGCCGCAAGGTCCGGTCCACATTGATTTACCAGAAGATGTTTCACTCGCAGAAGCTAAAGGAGTTGCCCCTGCAGGAGTTAATCCAGCAACACGACTTCCTAATGCTCAAGAAGAAGCATTGGCTAATGCTTCCAAAATTATATCGAAAGCAAAACGTCCGATTGCTGTCATCGGAAGTTCTGCAATGCGTATGCAAAGCCCCGAGAAACTACAGGCATTCTTGGAAAAGCATCGTATACCCTTCGCAACAACTACAATGGCGAAAGGTTTGGTGGATGATGACCACCCACTAGCCATTGGCTGCATTGAGCGAGGGCGTCGACAAGTTCAGAGATCATTTATTCGTTCTTGCGATCTCATACTTGGCCTTGGATATGATACAATCGAGGTTGAATATGAAGCCTGGTCGTCAGACGTACCCGTTCTGTCCCTTGATATAGAACCACCTGACGTTGCCGAAAGCGTCAATCTCCAGGGGGCGGTCTCTGGTGATCTTGACAATATGCTTGAGCGCTTGGCGGGTATTACCACAATTCCAAATTCATGGAATGAGACAGAAATTAAAGAGCACAGAGAAAACTTTCAGGAGAGCCTTCGCCCTAATACATCAACTTTCACCCCATGGCAGGCAATCGATGTTGTGCGTGAAGTGACTCCTAAAGAGGGCATATTATCATTTGATGTTGGCGCCCATACACACCAAATCGCCAGCCAATGGTCCGCCCATGCCCCTCGAAAATTTCTTATAACAAATGGTTGGTCGTCAATGGGGTTTGGGCTCCCGGGTGCCATAGCTGCAAAAATTTCAAACCCAGATAAACCTGTCGTATGCATGCTAGGTGATGGGTGTTTCCAGATGACAGCTGGTGAACTTGCTACCCTGCGTCGGATGAAGCTAGCTGTTCCAGTTGTAGTTCTGGATGACCGCTGGCTAAGCCTCATACAGATTAAGCAACACAAGAGACAGTATGAACAGTATGGCTCTAACGTTGAACCAGAGCCATATCGAGAACCTCCGAGCCACTATTTCAACGTTCCTACAGTAGGTGTTCGTAGCCCAGATGACCTCCGAAAGGCTTTAGAAGCGGCTTTTAAAGCAGATGGTCCAACAGTCATTGAAGCTGTGGTAGATGGCTCACATTATTTTGAAACGGTGTTCGATTAATGGCTAATTGGATTGCATTAGCTGGCACGCAAGAACTTCCCATTGCTGAGGAGCTTGCTGTCGCAGCGCTGGAGGGAATCGCAAATACTCGAACGGTTCCTCTGCCATACAAGAAACTTACTCCAGAAGAAGAAGCTCATTGGGCAAAGGAGCTTGCAGGGGCATCTGGCATCCTGCTTAGGTCGGGCTATCTGCCGGACTCGCTATTAGCTCTCTTACCCGACCTGAAAGTTGTTGCAGTTCATGGCGCTGGGGTAGATCCAGTGGATGTAGAAGCTTGCACCAAGCGCGGAATTAAAGTCACCAATGCACCAGGTGCAAATGCTAACGCCGTTGCAGAATTAGTCCTTGGATTAATGCTATCTTTGTTACGCGGTATACCCCAAGCTTCACAGTCGGCAATGTCAGAGAAGGCGTGGGATACGGCAAGGGTAACAGGAGGAGAGCTAAAGAACAGAACTCTTGGGCTCGTGGGCTTTGGTCAGATTGGCAAACGCGTAGCCAAGATTGCACAGGCTTTTGGAATGGACGTGGCAGCCAGCGATCCAGCTGTAACTGAAGACGTTATGAATGCCGAAGGCGTGACTTCTATGCCGCTAGAAACATTATTGAATAAAAGTCACATTATTTCCCTTCATGCGCCAGCAATTCCTGCAACAAAACAAATGATTAATGCAGATGCCTTGCGGCAAATGCGAAAAGACGCACTGCTGATTAACTGTGCTCGAGGGGCATTAGTTGATGAAGCAGCCTTAGCTGATGCTCTTTGTAAAGGTAAAATCGCAGGTGCAGCGCTAGATGTTCTTGATGGCGAGCCGCCTGACCCCAATAGTCCGCTTTATCAAGCTCCCAATCTTCTCATCACCCCCCACATGGCAGGCTCCACGCTAGAGTGTCTAAACACAATTGCAGCTACATGTGGAGCAGACATCGCTTCTGTACTCATGGGCCAGATGCCTAAACACCCAGTTAACTAAAAATTAAACCAATCTAAAACTTCTGATTGGAAAAACGGCTACATATCAGAATGATGCACATGGACACAGCGTGAGAGACTTACTGAGCGACCACTAGGTTTTGAACCAAAAAGTTCAGCCTATCACCGACCTGTTTCAGCGCCTCCAAACAGGACAATTTGATCCTCAGGTTTCCAGGCAGGGTATTTTGTCATTACAGATTGGAAGAGTTTGCTATCGAGTTGAGTATTAAACCAGGCCTGCAGTAGTGGATATGGTGCTCCATCGAACCAGGCTTTGTCGACGAAAGCAAATTGCCGAACGAATGGAAATGCTGCGATATCTGGTAAGGTTATTCGAGGACCGAACAGTCCTGCTCCGTCATTCGCTGCCAACTTCTCTTCTAAAAGGGACAGGAATAACGCGCCTTCATCACGATAGTCACTTTGCGAACGTTCTGGATGGTTCACAAAATATTTGTAACGATCCAGCGATCTCTTGAAACCCCCATCCAGTTCGCTGATAAAATCAGCTGCCGCATTAGTGGTCTCCAGCCAATCATCTGGATCATTGATGGCCAGCGCCCACAACATTACGTCAATGCTTTCTTCCAGTACCGAGCCATCCGGCAAATGCAAAACGGGCACCGTCCCTTTGGGTGAGATCCCTAGCATAACTGGGGGCTTGTCCCGAAGCACAACTTCACGCAGTTCGCAGGTAACGCCAGATTGCATGATGGCCAGTCTAGCCCGCATGGCATAAGGGCAGCGCCTAAACGAATATAAGACAGGATAGGATTGCATAATCTATCAGTCGTCTTCGTCTTTGCGCGTCTCTGCCAATTCCATCTGTTTTTGGCGTTCCTTTAGTCCAGCAACTTTCGCGGCACTGTGCTTTCCATAACAATGGGGACAGGACACACCAAGTTGATAATGCGGCGAGGCTATTTCAGCCTCTGACAAAGGCATGCGGCAACCGAAACATGATATATACTTACCTGGGTCCAGGTTTTCGTCCACAGAAACGCGTTCATCGAAAACAAAGCATTCACCACTCCAGAGGCTTTCATCCTTATCGACAGTCTCCAGGTATTTCAGGATACCACCATCCAAGTGGTATACCTCCTCAAAGCCCTGTTTCAGCAGGTAGTTAGTGGCTTTTTCGCAGCGAATACCGCCAGTACAGAACATCGCAATTTTGCGGTGTTTCTGTGGGTCAAGCTGTGTGTCAACGAATTGAGGAAACTCCCGGAAAGACTTAGTATTTGGGGATATCGCATTTTTAAATGTGCCAATTGCGCACTCAAAATCGTTTCTCGTATCGATCGTGAGTACTTCCGGATCCGTTATAAGGTTATTCCAACGCTTGGCATCAACTCGTTCCCCGCAGAACTTATTAGGGTCTGTATCAGGTACCCCCATAGTTACAATTTCTCGCTTTAGTCGAACCTTCATGCGCCGGAAAGGCGGCGACGCCGCATAAGATTCTTTATGCTGCATCGTCTCGAAACGGGGATCTGCTTTCAAAAACTCCAACAAGGCATCCATGCCCGTTCGGGGACCGGCCACCGTGCCATTAAGACCCTCATGCGCTAAAAGGATTGTTCCTTTTATCTGGTTTTGGACGCAGACATGTAACAATCTTGGCTTTAGTGCTTCGATATCATCCAGGGTAACAAAGTGGTACATTGCAACCACAACGGTTGTCTTTTCGGATGGGCTGCTCATTGCTCACAGTCCTCTATTCTGCATAGTCCCGAGCAAAAACTAGGCGATGTGCTTTTGAGGCAGATGCCTGAAACACGTAGCCATCGGTATTAAAATCTTTCAGGTCATCAACCATCTCAGCACGATTTTTGACTACGAAGCGAGCCATTGCTCCGCGAGCTTTCTTAGCGTGAAAGCTCACAACCTTTTCTACCCCACCCTTACGTTCCAAGAAAACAGGCTCAACGATGGTAAGATTCAGTGTTTCTTGGTCAACTGATCCGAAATATTCTTGGCTGGCACAGTTTAACAGCAGGTTTGTACCTTCAGCCTCAGCCTCCGAATTCAGGGCTTGGGCGAGTTTCTTGCCCCAAAATTCGTATAGGTTCGACCCGCGAGAGGTTTGCAGGCGGCTTCCCATTTCAAGTCTGTAGGGCTGAATTCGATCCATGGGCCGCAGTAATCCGTAGAGGCCAGATAAGATACGTAAGCGTCGCTGCGCGAAAGCCATTTCAGATTCATTTAGTGTTTTGGCTTGGAGACCTTGATAGGTGTCCCCTCCGAAAGCTAGGACCGCCGGTTTCACAAGATCTGCAGACGGAGCCGCCGAAAACGCCTTGAACCTCTCAAAATTTAGCTTTGCAAGTGGTTCGCTAATACTCATGAGCTTTTGGAGATCGGACGTCGATAGCTTGCGCGCGGTCTTTGCCAAAACCAGCGCTTCTTTCTGAAACACCGGATCCGTTGCCGACGACATTTCAACCGGCGTGAAATCTAAGCGTTTAGCAGGAGATATTACTGTCAGCATGGATGGTCCTTGCGTCATGTTCTCATTTGAAACTGTTATACCGCAACTAGTGCTGCAAACCACTCCTCGATGGTCACAGTATTGCACTAGCGAGCAACATTTTTGAAAAAGAGTTAAAGTCAAACACTGTATGAGTTTGAAAAGGAGCACCAAGAAACCAGCAGATCTAAATCTTTTAGACACTACTTTATCATGTACAGCAGTGACCTCCGTCACCCCCCGCGCTCCAGCAATGAACCCACATGGCCTTTGCTCCCAACCCTGTTGAACAAACTTAATCAAAAATTAAAAGTTGACATCTAAGCGTCAGTAATCGAGTAATCTTAAGTGTGGAGATTTGAGCGACCAGCTTGCGGGCCACGTTAAATAAACTGCTAAAGAGGTTGGTGCGATGCCCGGCCCTTTGCGGTCGGGTTTTTTTATCCGTCTCGCCAAAGTTCCAACGGCCTCCCACTGGCTGAAAGGGTTTTTTGGAGTCGTTGAAAATGTTTGGTTATCGTAAATTACCGGAAGATGCGTCACCTCGCACTCAATCCATTCATGCTGGCCAGTTACCGAGCCAATATATGGAAAATGCAGAAGCCATTTATATGACTTCAGGCTTTACTTATGCATCAGCGGAGGAAGCTGAAGCTGCTTTTAAAGGTGAAGTTGAGCGGTATGTTTACTCTCGATATGCAAATCCTACAGTTTCAATGTTTGAAGAACGCCTACGCTTACTTGAGGGCGCAGAGGCCTGTATGGCAACCGGTTCGGGCATGGCTGCGGTATTCGCCGCTCTCGCCTGCCAGATTGGTGCTGGGGAACGTTTGGTAGCAAGTCGCGCTTTGTTCAGCTCGTGTCATGTAATTGCAACTCAAATTTTACCTCGCTTTGGCGTTGAAACAGAATTAGTTGACGGCACGGATCTTAACGCCTGGGAAAAGGCTCTCTCCAAACCAGCCAAGATTGCATTTCTAGAGAGCCCCTCAAACCCAACTCTAGAGATCCTAGACATAGCTAAAGTGGCATCTATGGCTCATGCTGCTGGCGCAAAACTTGTTGTCGATAATGTGTTTGCAACACCCATCATGCAAAAACCATTAGATTTGGGCGCAGATATCGTAACTTATTCGACTACAAAGCATATCGATGGTCAGGGCCGCAGTCTTGGTGGGGCTGTACTCGCTTCTAAGGAATTTGTAACCGAAAAGTTACTACCCTTCCTCCGCCACACAGGTCCAGCGCTAAGCCCATTCAATGCTTGGATAGGGTTAAAGGGTTTAGAAACTCTTGAACTTCGCGTACGAGCAGCTGAGACTAGCGCCGCAAAGGTGGCAGACTTTTTGAGCACCCATCCAGGCGTAGAAAACGTAATTTATCCTGGACGGAAGGACTGCCCAGGTCACGCACTTGCGGCACAGCAAATGCAGGGGTTTGGAACTCTTACGACTTTTAGACTCACCGGCGGCAAAGCTCATTGCTTTGCAACTTTAAATAAACTTCAAACAAT